>DALYHR010000034.1:8407-13285 GCA_031970775.1 Burkholderiaceae bacterium
CGGGTCGGCAGATTGCCGATCGAGCCCGCCCCCATGGCGATGACGACATCCTGGTCGCGGACCTGTCCGGCCAGGGCCTCGGGCAGGGCCTCGATGGCATCGACGAAGACCGGATCGACCTTGCCGGCGATGCGCAGCGCGCGCGCCAGCGAGCGGCCATCGGCCGCGACGATCGGCGATTCGCCGGCGGCGTAGACCTCGGTCAGCACCACGGCATCGGCGCTGCCCATCACCTTGACGAAATCCTCGAAGCAATCGCGCGTGCGGGTGTAGCGATGCGGCTGGAAGGCCAGCAGCAGCCGGCGGCCCGGGAAGGCGCCGCGGGCCGCTGCGATCACCGCGGCCATCTCGACCGGGTGATGGCCGTAGTCGTCGATCAGGGTGAACTGACCGCCGCCCTGTGCGGTCGGCACTGGCAGCTCGCCCCAGCGCTGGAAGCGCCGACCCACGCCGCCGAACTGCGCCAGCGCGGTCACGATCGGCGCATCCGGCAGCTCCAGCTCGGTGGCGACTGCGATGGCGGCCAGCGCGTTGCGCACGTTGTGCTCGCCCGGCAGATTCAGCGTCACCTGCAGATCGGGCATTTCCGTGCCGTTGCGGCGCTGGCAGGTAAAGCGCATCTGCCCGCCCGGCAGCGCCTGCACGTCGACCGCGCGCACCTGCGCGTTCTCGCTCAGACCGTAGGTGATCAGCGGCCGAGAGATCAGCGGCAGGATCGACTGAACGCCGGGGTCGTCGACGCAGACCACCGCCGAGCCGTAGAAGGGCATGCGGTGCAGGAAATCGATGAAGGCCTGACGCAGTCGGCTGATGTCATGGCCATAGGTGTCCATGTGATCGGCGTCGATGTTGGTCACCACCGACAGCACCGGCATCAGGTTGAGGAAGGAGGCGTCCGACTCGTCGGCCTCGACCACGATGAACTCGCCCTTGCCCAGCGCCGAGTTGGCGCCAGCCGAGTTGAGCTTGCCGCCGATCACGAAGGTCGGGTCGACTCCGGCTTCGGCCAGCACGCTGGTGACCAGCGAGGTGGTGGTGGTCTTGCCGTGAGTGCCGGCGATGGCGATGCCGCGGCGCAGCCGCATCAGCTCGGCCAGCATCACGGCGCGCGGCACGATCGGCACATGGCGCGAGCGCGCGGCCAGCACCTCGGGGTTGTCGCCCTTTACGGCGGTGGAGGTGACGACCGCGTTGGCGCCGGCGATATGCGCGGCCTCATGACCGATATGGACGCGGATGCCCAGTTCGGCCAGCCGGCGCGTCACGGCGCTGTCGGCCTGATCGGAGCCGGAGACGGTGTAGCCGAGGTTGTGCAGGATCTCGGCGATGCCGCTCATGCCGGCACCACCGATGCCGACGAAATGGATGTGCTTGACCGCGTGCTTCATGCGGCGGTCTCCGGGAACTGGGTCATGGCAGGAAGGACTCGATCTCGTCGGCGACGCGTTGCGCCGCCTGGGGTTGGGCCAGTTTGCGCGCTGCTTCGGCCATGCCGAGCAGGCGGTTGCGATCCAGTCCGGCCAGCAACTCGGCCAGGCTGCGCGAGGTGAACTGGGCCTGGGTGACATGGAGGGCAGCGCCGTGACCGGCCATCCATTGGGCGTTGTCGCGCTGGTGCGAGGTGGTGCTGATCACCAGCGGCACCAGCACGGCCGGTACGCCGGCGGCACAGAGCTCGCTGACGGTGATGGCACCGGCCCGGCAGATCAGCAGATCGCAGTCGGCCAGACGGGTGGCCATGTCGTCGATGAAGGGCACGATCTCCAGCCGGCCGGGCTGCTCCTGCAGTCCAAGCTTGCGGTAGGCCTCTCGCACTGTCTCGACATGGGCCAGGCCGGTCTGGTGAATCACACAGGGACGGTTTTCAGTCGGCAGGCGGGCCAGCGCCGGGGGCAGAGTTTCGTTGAGCACCTGGGCACCGAGGCTGCCCCCGACCACCATCAGCCGCAGCGGGCCGCTGCGTCCGGCAAAGCGCTGTGCCGGCGGAGCGATGGCCTCGATCTCGGCGCGCACCGGGTTGCCGGTGACCAGCCCGTTCGGGGTGCTCTTCGCTGCTTCACCGTCAAAGCCGAAGGCAATGCGCCGGGCATGGCGCTGCAGCGAGCGGTTGGACAGCAGCAGGGCCGCGTCGGCATTGACCAGCATCAGCGGGATGCCGAGACGGCGTGCGATCAGGCCGCCGGGGAAGCAGACATAGCCGCCCATGCCCAGCACCACATCGGCCTTGCGGCGGCGCAGGATGTTGCGGCACTCGAACAGCGAGCCCAGCAGCTTGAAGGCCCCGCTGATCGTGCCGAGCAGCCCCTTGCCGCGCAGGCCGGCAAAGCCGATCCGATCCAGCTCCAGCCCTTGGGGAGGCACCAGACGGTTTTCCATGCCGTGGCGGGTGCCGAGCCAGCTCACCGTCCAGCCGCGGGCCAGCATTTCGCGGGCCACGGCCAGGCCGGGCATGATGTGGCCGCCGGTGCCGGCGGCCATGATGACGAGGTGGGGGCGAGAGGTGGGCATGGTCAAGGTCGTTTGCCGCGCATCATCTGCCGGTTTTCCATGTCGATGCGCAGCACCATCGCCAGGGCAATGCAGTTCATCACGATTGCCGACCCCCCATAGCTCATCAGCGGCAGGGTCAGGCCCTTGGTGGGCAACACACCGAGGTTCACGCCCATGTTGATCAGCGCCTGGCCGCCCATCCACAGGCCGATGCCCTGCGCACTCAAGCCCGCGAAGACCCGGCCCAGGGCGATGGCCTGACGGCCGATCATGAACAGCCGACGCACCATCCAGAAGAAGGCGACGATCACCACCAGCACGCCGATCAGCCCGAGTTCCTCGCCGATCACGGCCAGCAGAAAGTCGGTGTGGGCCTCGGGCAGGTAGTGCAGTTTTTCGACCGAGCTGCCCAGCCCTTGACCGAAGAGTTCGCCGCGGCCGAAGGCGATCAGTGAGTGGGTGAGCTGATAGCCCTTGCCCTGCGCGTACTTCTCGTTCCAGGGGTCGAGGTAGGCAAAGATGCGCTCGCGTCGTACTTCGCTGAAGGTGATCATCAGCACGAACACGCCCAGCAGCACCAGCGTCGAGATCAGGAACATCCGGCCGTTGACCCCGCCGAGGAACAGCACGCCCATGGCGATCACCGCGATGACGATGAAGGCGCCCATGTCCGGTTCGGCCAGCAGCAGCAGCCCGGTCAGCGCCAGCGCGGCAGCCATCGGGGCGACCGCGCGCATGAAGTTCTCCTTGAGATCCATCTTGCGCATCATGTAGTTCGATGCGTACAGCGCGATGGCCAGCTTGGCGAACTCGCTGGGCTGGAAATTCATGATGCCCAGAGGAATCCAGCGGCGCGACTTGTTGACCACCCGCCCGATGCCCGGAATCAGCACCAGCAGCAGCAACGCCAGCGCCGCGACGAAGATCAGCGGTGCCCAGCGTTCCCAGAAGCGAATCGGGATGGCCAGCATCACACCCGCGCCGGCACAGGCCAGCGCGATCGAGGAGAGGTGGCGCAGGAAGAAGTGGGTCGGCGTGTAGTTGGCAAAGCGTGGGTTGTCCGGCAGCTGAATCGAGGCCGAATAGACCATCACCAGCCCGAGCGAGAGCAGCCCGATCACCACCCAGACCAGCGAGGCGTCGTAGCCGATCCAGCGCGGCGGCAGGCCGGGCGTCAGGCTGTCCCAGTCACGCACCGGCACCGGGGCGGTGGCGCGACGGCCGGGGCGCAGCTTGTGCCAGAGCTGATCGAAGCGTCCGCGGTCGACGCCGACGTCGGTGCTCATGCCGGCAGCTCCCCACGCTCGTCGGCCAGGGTCTCGACCGTGGCGACGAAGACTTCGGCGCGGTGCGCGTAATTGCGGAACATATCCAGGCTGGCACAGGCCGGCGACAGCAGCAGGGCATCGCCGCTGCGTGCCTGCTCGAAGGCCCAGCGCGTGGCGGCTTCGAGGCTGTCGTGACGGGCCATCGGCAGTCTGCAGCCGTTCAGAGCCGCCTCGATCGCCGGCGCATCGCGGCCGATCAGGGCGACGGCGCGGGCGTATTGGCGTACCGGCTCCAGCAGCGGGGCGAAATCCTGCCCCTTGCCGTCACCGCCCAGAATCACCGCCAGCCGGCCCGGTGCCTTGTCGGCGCCCAGTCCGGTCAGCGCCGCCACGGTGGCGCCGACGTTGGTGCCCTTGCTGTCGTCATAGACCTCGATGCCGTCGAGCAAACGGATGAACTGCACGCGGTGTGGCTCGCCAGCGTACTCGCGCAGGCCGTGCAGCATCGGCGCCAGCGGCAGACCGGCGGCGGTGGCCAGCGCCAGCGCAGCCAGGGCGTTGGCGGCGTTGTGGCGGCCGCGGATACGCAGGGCATCGGCCGGCATCAGGCGTTGTTGGCTCAGCTCGATCGGGGCCGGTTCGGTGCCGCGTTTGATTCGAGCCGGGGGCTCGTCGCTGCGCGGCACCGACCGGGCCAGCCAGGCCAGACCGTTGTCGCTGATCAGCCCCCAATCACCGCTGCGGGCCGGCGCATCCAGCCCAAAGCTCGGGCAGGGTACCGCCGCGTCGGCCATCGCCAGACTCCAGGCATCGTCGCGGTTGAGTACGCGCACCGTGCCAGGGCCGAAGATACGGGCCTTGGCCGCGGCGTAGGCGTCCATGCTGCCGTGCCAGTCGAGGTGGTCCTGCGTGACGTTGAGCACGGTGGCGGCGGTCGGCGCGAAACCTTCGACTCCTTCGAGCTGAAAGCTCGACAGCTCCAGCACCCAGGCCTCGGGCAGTTGCTCAGCGTCGAGCGCCGCACCCAGCGTGTCCAGCAAAGTCGGGCCGATGTTGCCGGCCAGGCCGACCGACAGGCCACAGCGCTCGACCAGCAGGGCGGTCAGCGAGGTGGTGGTGG
>DALYHR010000035.1:0-12995 GCA_031970775.1 Burkholderiaceae bacterium
GAACGATTCGAGCGGGTCGGCGACGAAGAGCAGATCCATGGGGCGGCTTTCGTGAAGTCGAAGAAACACGGGCCGGCAGTGTTGCATAGCCGCCGCTCGGCCAGCGAATGTCAGCGCGATGATGAAGCGCTACCCCACTTCTGCACTGACTCAACTTCAAACCAGCCCAATAAACAGGCGCATATCCTCTTTCACCTGCTGCTCTTCGGGCAAAAGATCCCAGAGCCGGCCGCAAATAACGCGCACTTCATCCCAGTCATCCGACACAACGGCACGCTTACCAGCTTCCAGCAGTCGGCTCGCCTGAATCTGGTCGTTCATCGACGCGCGCTTTTCGTTCAGATGCTCCAACATCCCGCGCAAGAAGGAAGGGGTACGGAACAAGATGGAGAACACGATGGAGCGCAGGTCTTCTGTCTCCGCCTGAATCTTCTCCGGTACGCTGGAGTTGATGAAGGTCTGTTCGCGATTGAGCACGTCCTTGAGCCGGTTGCGCTCGCGGTCGTTGCCTGACTCGTGAACTGCCTTGACACACTCCGACTTGGTGGTGGCGTAGTCGCGCCGGGCTTGCTCGAGGCGCTTTCCCGCAGTCAGCTCGAACATGGCACGCGCTGCCCCACGCATGCGGTCCTCCAACTGGTATTTTTTATCGGTGACGTCATCGTCCCTCAGCTCGGCAACCTCCCCCATGAGCGACTGCACCGCTCCGAGCGTCTTTTCCAGACCGGCCGCGACATCCTTCTGCCCGTTCTTCTCGGCATCCTCCAATTCGGTCTGGAGCTTGTTCTCCAACTGCAGCGTCTCGGTAGCCAGCACGGCCGTAGAGACGTGACGGCTCTTGGGGGTAAAAACTTGGGAGAACTCCTGGTCTGTACCGTTCAGGTACGCATGAACGGTCAGGTCGCGCGACTCCGACATGGAAATCTTTAGGTCGACCTCTGTTCCCTTGATAAGGTCGCGTGCAATCTGCTTTCCAGTGATGAGCAGCATGCCCAGCGGCTTGTTCGTTGAAGAATGGCGATTGGACGGCCCTTCGACCACCAGGATGCGCAGCTCATCGTTCGAGCCCTTGACGATGGTGCGTCCCACCTCCTGCGTGAACTTAGCCTGGGAAGGCAACACCACGTTCTTCTGAAACACCGACCGGAGCTTCGTGTCGTTCGCGGCAGTGTCGTCCAGCACCAGGCAGATATCCTCGGGAAGCATCTGACCAGCCACGCTGTAGCGCCCCTGGGCAATCTGAATGACGTCGTTGTCGAGCGGAATGAGCGACCCCTTGGCATCGAACACCCTGAGAGTGAAGACGTTGTAGGCACCGGCGCGTAGGGGCAGATCTTCGAGGATACGGTTGCCCAACTTCTTTAGGCCACTGTCGTACGCACCGTCATCGCCGGCGATACGGTACTGCATGCCTTCGCCAGCACCCTCGACCTTGGCCGTGAACGGTTCTTCCAATTCCTGGGACGTCTTGTTATAGGCCATGCGCACCTTCACTACGGCGCTCGGGCGCTTGTGACTGTCGGCTTCGATGGGAACCCGCTCCTTGGTGCCGGCAAAGTAGGCGGCGCCGACTGCTACGGCATTGGTCGGATCGACGCTGGTGTTCACCGCGATATCCAGCACTTCTTGGACACGCTTGCGCACGTAGGGTATGTAGGTGGAGCCACCCACCATCAGAATGAATTTGAGGTCTCTGGGCTGCAGCGAATTGCGCGTGAGGATGCGTTTGAGCATGTCGATGGTGCTCTCGACAGCATCCTTGATGACCGCCTCGAAGTCGCTGCGCGTGATGGTCAGGATGGCGTCGACAGCTGAGCCCTCGTCGTCCTCGACGGTTAGCATTCCCAGGTCGATTTCGGTGGAGGTCTTGGCCGACAACTCCACCTTGGCCTCCTCGGCCTTGGCCAAGAGCGCGTACCACAAGGCATTGCGACTGCCGCTCTGGCTCTTGAGCGAGCCGAGCAGGTCTTCGAACTTGCCGCGGCGGTTGAGCTCGGGCACGACTACCTTCTCGACCAATAGGGCATCCAAGTCCGTGCCGCCGAGATAGTTGTCGCCCTCGTGGTCCATGACAGTGAGCTCACCTTCGACGATGCGGACCAGCGCAGCATCGAACGTGCCTCCGCCCAGGTCATAGACCAGCCACTGGCTGTTCTTCAGGTCGACATTGCGCTCTTTGTTGGCATATGCCAAGCTGGCCGCAATAGGTTCCTGTAGCAGCACGACACTCTTGAAACCGGCCTGCAGTCCTGCCTCCTTGGTCGCATTGCTTTGCAATGTGTCGAACGAGGCCGGAATGGTGATAACCGCGGCATCGACGTCTTCGCCAGACTGAATGAAGGTCTTCAGCTCCCTGAGTACGTAGGCCGACAACTCGACCGGCGTCTTGGATGCGCCGAGCGCCTTGATGTTGAAACTCTCGGCCGTGCCCATCTTGCGTTTGAAACGACTGACCACGCTGCGGGAGTCCCGCAGTAGGTAGGCACGCGCCTGCTCACCGATGAGTGTGCGGTCGTTGCGGAAGCCGACGATGGAAGGCAAGGTCTCCTTAAACCCGCTTGGGTTCTTAAACACCTGGACTTCGCCTCGTTCGAACTTGGCAATGAGCGAGTTCGACGTGCCCAGGTCAATGCCGAAGTTGATGGTGTTGCTGCTCATTGTTGCTCTCCCTCTTGGTTGCCAGTCGCCGCAGTCTTAGACCGCACCACGACGATGCCCCTCTGGATGACCCGCGAGTACGACGGCTCACCGTAGCGGATGACCGGTTTGATAACCTCGGTCACGTACAGATCCTCCGTGCCTTCGCCAGCGATGGATGCCTCTAGGTCGGCGCGCGTCTCGTTGAACGGCTGCCCCATCGGATCCTCGTAGAAGAGCTTCGCGTCGGCGAAGGCGTCCTTGATTCGCTCGATGTTGCGCATGACACCCCCTGGGTCGCCGTGCAGCGCGAGCTTGCGTTCGGCATCGTAGAGGTGGTTGAGCGTCTGCAGCACTAACTTTGTGCTGGTCTGTAGAGGTACGTTCATGAGCTCGCGCGCTCCTTCCGGTTGGCCAATATGTGCAAGAGGAATGCGTTGTAGGTCGACTCCATCGGCAGGTCGGCCGTGGCTTTGTGATTGGTGACATCGCGCAACACCACCGAACCATTGACCAGTGTCGAAGATAGGTTCGCCCATGGCACCAAAACCTCTTTGTCGGAGAACCAGCCCTTGGCAGTCAACACGACTCCCGACTTCCGCACTTCCACCGAACCCACCCTGGTGTACTCGTTGCTATCGAGCTGACGTTCGAATACCGAGCCCACAGAGTTCAAGATGAACGCATTAGTGGCATCCACCAACTTACCCCAGAGCTTCTTTTGCTCCTCTAAGTTGTCGGAAGCAAGCCAACTGATAACGATGTCTTCGCCTCTTCGTGCTTGAAAAGCGACCGTAAGCCGAAAGATGGATGGCCGAGCTGAGGTCTGAGTTAAACCCCAGCGTGCTCCGACGATGTCTGCCGGCGCGAGCTGCTGCTTGCCGTAAACGACCCCGGCCTTGGTGATGGATACGTCCCGATCTTTGAAGGACAGGTGCGCTTCCAAGCTCTTTTCTTTGGCGATGAATTCGTCAAGCGTTTTTTCGTCTGCTTCAAACTGATGAGCGAGGGCAGGTGATTTCTGCGCACAACGACGCCCCATAGCGAGAATGGCCTTTGCCTCCGCTGCATCCCCTTCACGGTTGTAAAACGTGACAGACAGCTCACGCAACGCACGGCCCGCAGCACGGTGTGCTTCGTGAAACTCGATGGGGAGGTACATCAGCAACGCGCCTAGGCGACCGTGACTGAAGGCCTTTTGAACTTCGATGCGCGTGAAGGGCCGGGTTTCAGATTCAGCGACCAGTTTCTTCAGCGGCTCACACAGCCGGTCCAACAGCCGGCGAGTGCTTTCGAACGCTGCATCTTGCTGTTCGGGCAGCAACCATTGCCGGCCGCCCATCAGGCACTCGACAGTATTCAAGTCACCCTGCTCCGCAGCACGCAAAAGCACTTCATCGAACTGGGCTGCGAACTTGGAACCAATGCGCTCCAGCACCTCGGTTTCCACCAAGTACGGCAGGGTAGCGTCGGTCGACCCGTCCTCTTTGATGAGGAAGTGTTCTAGGCTACCTCGCATCAGAAATTCGTTCAGCGCCTGGTTTTCGAAGACTTCCTGATGGGCTTGCCAAGCATCTGCGTTGTCCAGTTCCGTCAGTCGCGCTATAGCCATGGACTTGTCGATGACCAGACCAGGCAGCCAATCGACCTTGCCGTCTTCGAGCTCGATTTCACGCAGTAGGGCCTGCCTGGCCCTCTGCAGCGCTTTCGGGTTATCGGCAACTTGGTCCGGCTCGACATTGAGCAGCGAGAACGGGTTGATGTAGTGCTGAAACCAATCCTCCTGCTGAAGGTAGGGCTGCGGCCTGCGCAGAACCTGCTGCCGCAGTGCCAGCAGTCGCTTCTGCAGGCCAGCCATAACCGTCTTGAGGTTGTCGGTGTCGTACCCACTCCGCCGCGCGGCTTCGAGCGCGTCCAACGCATCGGCGTCGCGGCCCAGCGCCCGATAGTCGAGCGCTAGGTTGTAGAAGGCTGCCGGCCCAGAATGGTCGCGCGTGTAGCGTTCGTAGACTTTTACGGCCTCGGCGGTTTCATTCGCCTCGCCAAGCAAGTAGGCCAAGTCAAACGTGTCCTCAGCGTCTAGCTCGTCCCTCTCGAAGACCGTTCGCAGCAGAGCCAGCCGTCGCGCTGGCACGCCCTCTGCCTTGTTGCCTTTGAGCGCATAGGCCAGCATGCGCATGCTAGGGATGTACTCGTTGTCTTCCTCCAAGGCGCGCTCGTATGCCGCAATAGCGGGGCCGAGTCGTGCCGCTTGATGATGCACTCGCCCCAGCTCGTACCAGCCTCCGGGGAAATCGGGAGCGAGCTCACTAACCTTCCTGAACGACGGCAAAGCGGCTTCGCCGCCATCCTTGTCAGACAGGGACAGCGCCAGCTGCCACCATGCATTCGCATCGTCAGGATCAAGCTCAATCGCCTTGCGAGCCGCAAGAACGGATTCGTCCAACCGTCGCTCAGACCGGAGCCGAGCTGCTCTCTGTGTGTACTCCTTGACCTCGGCCGTTCCCATATTTCGCGCTCAACTAGCAAGCCCAAATAGGTACGAGCTGAGAAGGGCGATAACAACCCTGATCGCTATGGTCCTTTCTATTCCCTGCATCGCGTTTTCCTACAACTACTTCTGCTTGCAAGGCTAGCAGAGATGGGCCAAGGCACGACGACAACCCTCTCGGCGAAGGCCCACGAAAACAACAAGCTACCGGTTATGCGAAGACGGATCTCTAGACCATATGCATGCGCAGCCACGAAACACATGGCCCCCCTGTGTGTCACTGATGGGATTAGTAGCGAATAAGCAGAAGGGCCCACCAAGGACCGTTTTATTCGAGTAGACAGCCGGAACACAAGGCACTCTTGGGCCCTTTTAATCCTGTAGGCCGCGATCACCCACCCAACTCTAAAACGTATACCCATCCTCGGCCTTGACGCCAGCGAGCTGCTCTAGCAGGCGCGCTAGGGGCGTCAGGACCGAGTAGCGCATCGCCACATGGTGGGCATAACGCCAGACCAGCGGCAGATCCTTGAGGTAGCCATCCTTGCCGTCGCGGTGGCACAGGCGGGCGAAGATGCCCAGCACCTTGAGGTGGCGCTGCAGCCCCATCCACTCGAAATCGCGCCAGAACAGGCCGAAGTCGTCCTGCACCGACACACCAGCCTTGCGGGCCTGCTCCCAGTAGCGCGCCGCCCAGTCGATCTGCTGCGGCTCATCCCATTCGATGTAGGCATCGCGCAGCAGGGAAACCAGGTCATAGGTGACCGGACCCCAGACGGCGTCCTGGAAGTCGAGCACACCGGGGTTGGGGCCGCGGCCGGCGCCCGGGGCGGTATCGGCACCGGGGCGGGTGCCGAGCATCAGATTGCGGCTGTGGAAATCGCGGTGCACCAGCACGGCGGGCTGGGCTTCACAGGTTTTGAGAATCAGCTCGAAGCAACGTTCCAGCTGTTCCTTTTGCTTGTCGTCGAGCGTCACGCCGCAGTGCCGGCCGATGTACCACTCGGGAAACAGATCGAGTTCGCGGCGCAGCAGCGCCCGGTCGTAGGCCGGCACCTGATCGGCAGCCTGAATGCCTTGCAGGTGCACAAGCGCTGAGAGCGCATCGCGGTAGAGCACATCAGCCTGGCGAAAGCCGGTCGCCGAGCTGCGATCCAGCCCGTCGAGCACGCTCAGGTAAGTGCGGTGACCCAGGTCGTCGAGCAGCACGAAGCCCTGCGCCTCGTCCCAGTCCAGCACCTCGGGCGCATGCACACCGGCCGCGCCGAGCAGGCCGGCCACCTTGACGAAAGGGTGGCAATCCTCGTGGGAGGGCGGCGCGTCCATCACGATGAAGGAGGCCGGCGGCGTCGGGAAGCAGCGGTCGGCGTCCTGATCGATGCGGAAGTAACGCCGGAAGCTGGCGTCAGCGCTGGCCGGGCGCAGCGAGGCCGGGTCAAGCGTGCGGGCCTCGGCGATGCGGGCCAGCCAGTGCTCAAAGGCTTCCTTGCGGGCCGAGTCGGTCCAGACGATCGGGGCGGATTCCACCACGGCAACGGGGGTCGGGGTCAGGGGTGCGGTCACGGCGGGCGGCCTATACAGCGGGCTGAACAGTCGGACACCCGGGTCGGGACGGTCCGCCACCGGGCACATGAAATAATCGCCGGATTCTATCGAGCCCCCGTCGCCCGCCCCCTGTGCCGCTGCCCCCTCTCCGCCCGACTGTCCGCCCGCTGCGGCACACCCTGCCGCGGCCCCATCCCGGATGGGTCGCCGGACTCCTGCTCAGCCTTGGGGCTGGCGGTGTGCTGGTGCGCGCTCAGCCAGCGCCCGTGATTCCGGCGGCAACCGCGCCAGCAGCGGCCGAACCCGCTTCGGCACCGATGCCTGCGGCCTCCGGGGCACTCACTATTGAGGCGGATCGTCTTCAGGGTCGTACCGGTCATGAGCTGGTGGCCGAAGGCCGGGTCGAGCTGCGCCGCGACACCCTGCTCATGAAAGCGGATCGGCTGGAGTACGACGCGAATCGCCAGCACAGCCGCTCAGCCGGTCATGTGATGCTGCTGCGCGATGGCAACGAGTTCAGCGGCCCGCAGCTCGATCTGTTTCTCGATACGGATCCGCCCCGAGGCCGGATGGAATCCCCTCGCTACCGGTTCGCCCGAACGCAGGCAGGCGGTCTGGCCCGCTCGATCGAGTTCAGCGGTCAAAACAAGGTAACCGCGGTCGGCGCCACCTACAGCAGTTGCCCGGCCCCGGCCGACCCGGAGGAAGACCTGCCCTGGGTGCTGACAACTCAGCGCATCGACCTGGATTTCGCCGCCAACGAAGGCATCGCCGAGGGCGCCGTACTGCGCTTCCAGGGCGTGCCGATCCTGGCCCTGCCGATCATGAGTTTCCCGGTGACTCAGGACCGCAAATCCGGCTGGTTGCCACCGACGGTGAACCTGTCCAACACCAGTGGCTTCGAGATCGGGGCGCCCTACTACTGGAACATCGCGCCCAACTACGACGCCACCCTGACCCCCACCCTGTCGACCAAGCGGGGTGCCGGCTACGAGGGGGAATTTCGCTATCTCGGATCGGACTGGCGTGGACAGTTCAACGCCACCGGCCTGCCCAATGACAAAGTCAGCGAACAATCACGCTGGGCGGCGCGCTGGGGCCATCGGGGTGAGGTCAACCGCGATTGGCATTACCAAATTCGTACCCTGCGCGTCTCCGATGACGCCTACTGGCAGGACGGCCTGCGCGGGGCCGAGAACTGGACGCCGCGCCTGCTGCAGTCTCAGGCCGATCTGGCGCGTCATGACTCGCTGCGACTCGGCGGGGCCACCGTCGATCAGCAGGTCTATGCCCGGGCCCAACAATGGCAGGTGCTGCAATCCAGCCAGACTTCCGCCAGCATCACTGCACCGTACCGGCGCTGGCCGCAGGTCGGGATACGCTGGCACAGCCGCATCGGTGCGCTGGAAACCAGGCTGGAGACCGAAGCCAACCGCTTCGTTCATGACGACTCGGCCCAATTGCAGGGCCATCGGCTGCATGCACTGGGCTCGCTGGCCTGGCATTTCGGCGATGAAGGCTGGGAAATTCAGCCGCGGCTGGTCTTCAATGCGGCGCACTATCAGCTCGACAGCCCGCTAGCCGACGGTTCGCTCACCCACAGCCGCACGATTCCGACCTTCAGCCTGGATAACCACTGGACCTTCGAGCGGCCGGTGAATTTCTTCGACACCCTGAACCTGACCCAGACGCTCGAACCCCGGCTGCTGTACGTTCGCACCCCCTGGCGTGACCAGTCGCTGGTGCCGAACTTCGACAGCGCGCCGCTCGACTTCAACGCCGCCACGGTCTTTGCCACCAACACCTTCTCCGGGGTGGATCGCGTCTCCGACGCCGACCAGTTCACCGCCGGCCTGAGTTCACGCTGGCTGCGCGGCAATGGCGCCGAGATTGCCCGCGTCGACCTGGCCCAGCGCTTGCTGCTGCAGCCGCAGCTCGTCACCGCCGACGGTCAGCCTCTGACCCGGCGCTATTCCGACCAGCTGATCGCCGGCTCGCTGCAGCCCGACTCGACCTGGGGGCTGGATGCCTCGGTGCAGCGCGACCCGGAAATCGGCCGCATCACCCGCTCGGTGCTGAGCGGCCGCTACTCACCCGGCCCGTTTCGGACCGTCAGTGCGATCTATCGCCTGCAGCGCGGCACCAGCGAACAGGTGGCCCTGGGCTGGCAATGGCCGATTGCGGATATCAACCGCAAAGGCCCGGCCACATCCAGCGAGGATTGTCGCGGCACCCTCTACGGCGTCGGCCGCATCGACTACAGCATGCTCGACGAGCGGGTCACCGGTCTGATCGGCGGACTCGAATACGATGCCGGCTGCTGGATCGGTCGCATCGTCGCCCAGCATCAGTCGACCCAGATCAACACCGCCACGACACAGCTATTGATTCAGTTGGAATTGGTCGGTCTGTCTCGCCTGGGCACCAACCCGCTGGCGCTGCTCAAGAGCAGTGTGCCGGGGTATCGCCTGCTGCGGGAACCGCAGCAGGATGTCACCCAATCCGGTACGCCGTCGTTGAATGACCTCTCCCCCTCGCCCGCTCCTGCCTTCTCAGCACCATGAACGCGCCCTTCAAGACTGCCCTGTCGCTGCCGTCGCGCCTATGCGCATCGGCCGCCCTGTTCGCCGTTGTCGCCCTGGCGCTGCCTGGCGTTCCGGCCCTCGCCCAGTCCGCAGTCCCGCTGGCCGCCACCGTTGCCGAACCGCTTCGCACCGAGGGGGATTTCATCGTCGCGGTGATCAACCAGGAGGTGGTGACCAACAGTGAAGTGCAAAACCATTTCCAGCGGGTCATGGAGCAAGTGCGCCGTGATCGCATGCCCGTGCCCAACCGCGAAGCGCTCCAGCGTCAGATCGTCGATCAGCTTGTCAACGAACGCGCGCAACTCAGCATGGCCCGGGACTACGGCGTCAAGGTCGAGGAAGCCGAGATCGACCGGGCCGTCGCCAATATGGCGGAACAGAATCAGCTGACACTGCCGCAGTTTCGCGAGCGCCTGAAGTCGGAAGGCTACGACTACAGCCGGCTGCGCCAAACCCTCCGCGATCAACTGCTCCTGGAGCGAGTGCGCGAGCGTGAAGTACAGGCACGCATCCGCATCAGTGATGCCGACATCGAAAACTGGCTCAACACAGAGCGCGACAAGGCCGGCAAGGCGCTCGAATACGACATTGCCCAGATCCTGATCGCTCTGCCGGAACACGCCACCCCAGCCGAGATCGACAAACGCCGCCAGCGGGCCAACGACATCCTCAAGCGCGCCCGGCGCGCCGGTATCGACTTCGGTGCGCTGGTGCGTGAGGCCTCGGACGGCAATCGCAGCGACGGCGGATCGTTGGGCCTGCGCCCGGCGCAGCGGCTACCCGATCTGTTCGTCAATGCGGTGCGCGATCTTGCCGTCGGTCAGGTGGTGCCGGAAGTGATTCAGTCTGGCGCCGGATTCCATATCCTCAAGCTGGTCGAGCGGCGGGATCCGACCTTGACGGTGGTTCAGCATCACGCCCGCCACATCCTGCTGCGTACCGGCAGCGGTGGCCTCAAGCCCGAAGCAGCGCTGGCACGGCTGCAGGATTTCAAGCGCCAGATCGAAAACGGCAAGACCTCGTTCGAAGCGCTGGCTCGTCAGCACTCCGAAGACGGCAGCGCCGAAGCAGGGGGCGATCTGGGTTGGGCCAGCCCAGGCCAGTTCGTGCCGGAGTTCGAAGCAGTGCTCAATCGCCTGGCCCCCGGCGCGATGGCCGAACCGATGGTCTCCCGCTTCGGGGCCCACCTGGTCCAGTTGATTGAACGACGCACGGCAAAACTCACTCCGCGAGAACAGCGCGAAGCGGCCAAAGCCGCGCTGCGCGAATCCAAGTACACCGAGGCCTATATCGAATGGACGCGCGACGTGCGCTCACGGGCCTACGTCGAACTGCGCGACCCCCCGCTCTAAACACTGCCTCTGCCCCCTGTTGCCACCGTCATGAAACACATCGCCCGCAAGCGCTTCGGCCAGCATTTCCTCACCGACGCCGGCATCCTGCGCGAGATCGTCGATCTGATCGACCCCCGCGAGGGCGAGTACCTGATCGAGATCGGCCCGGGGCTGGGCGCGATGACCAATCCGGTCGTCGAGCGCTGCCGGCAGCTGACCGTGATCGAACTCGACCGCGATCTGGCAGCCCGACTGCGCAAGCGCTCCGAACTGACCGTGATCGAGGCCGATGTGCTGACGGTGGACTTTGCGGCGCTGGCCGATGCCGATGCGCAACAGCGCCGGCCGCGCATCATCGGCAACCTGCCCTACAACATCTCCAGCCCGATCCTGTTCCACCTGCTCGGCGTGGCCGACCGGGTGCAGGACCAGCACTTCATGCTGCAAAAGGAAGTGGTCGACCGCATGGCGGCCGAGCCGGGCAGCAAGGACTACGGCCGGCTGTCGGTGATGCTGCAGTGGCGCTACCGCATTGCTTCGGTGCTGGATGTGCCGCCGGAATGCTTTGATCCGCCGCCGCGGGTCGACTCGGCCATCGTGGCCATGCATCCGCTCGAATCGGCCGAGGTGCCGGCGCTGGATCCGTCCGTGCTCGGCGATCTGGTGGCGGTAGCGTTCTCGCAGCGGCGCAAGATCCTGCGCAACACGCTGGGCCGCTGGATCGAGGAGCGCGGCCTCGATCTGCCCTTTGACCTGCAGCGCCGCGCCGAAGAGGTGCCGGTGGCCGAGTACGTCGCCCTGGCCTGCCAGGCCAGCGCCGCCTCAGCAGCCGGCAGCGTTTAAACCGTCCCGAACTTCGTGTCGAACTGAATGCCGATTTTCTGCAGCAGCGGCGTCGGCAGCAGACCCCCGGCACAGACGATCACGGCATCGTTGCGCAGGGTACGACGCTCGCCGCCGTCGAGTTCGAGGTCCACCGTGTTATCGCTGATCGACTTGACAGTGGACTTCATCAGCACGCGCAGTCGGCCGGCTTTCTGGGCCTCTTCCAGCATGGTGCGGTTCTTCTGCTTGACGCGGCTGAAGGCCTCGCTGCGGTAAGACAGCGTCACGTCGGTACCTTCCTCAGCTGCCAGCGCAATGGCGGCCTCAAGGGCACTATCACCCCCGCCAACCACCAGCACGGCCTGACCCCGGTACTGCTCGGCGTCGATCAGGCGGTAGACCACCTTCGGTGTTTCTTCGCCCGGCACATCGAGTTTGCGCGGCGTGCCGCGACGACCCAGGGTCAACAGGACGTTGCGGGTGCGGTACTCGCCCTTGTTGGTCTTGACGACATAGATGTCGCCCTCGCGCTCGATGTGTTCCATGCGTTCGCGAAAGCTCACCTGCAGGCCGGTCTTCTGGACGATGTCGTTCCAGAACTCCAGCAGCTTTTCCTTCTGGACTTCGCCAAAGCGCACCTTGCCGACCACCGCCAGATCGACCGGCCGGGTCATGGCGATCTTGTTGCGCGGGTAGTGGTAGACCGCCCCGCCGAGCGAGTCCTCCTGCTCCAGCAGCTTGTAGCGCAGCTTGTGCTCGATCGCACTTAGACCCGCAGACAGGCCGGCCGGACCGCAGCCGACCACCACCACATCGAGATCTGCCTTGCCGCTACCGCTGCCGCGACGCTTGATCGCATCCATCGCCTGACGCCCCTGGGCGCAGGCATTGCGGATCAGACCCATGCCACCCAACTCGCCGGCGATGTAGATGCCGGGCATATTGGATTCGAACTCGGGCGTGAGATTCGGAATCTCCATGCCGCGCTTTTCGGTGCCGAAGACCAGCTCGATGGCGTGGATCGGGCAGGCGGCCTTGCAGGCCCCGTGGCCGATGCAGGCGGCCGCATTCTTGAGCACAGCCTTGCCACCAACCACCCCGAGCGCATCCTCCGGGCAGGCCTGCACGCAGGAGCCCGAACCAATACACAGCACCGGATTGATGATCGGATGCAGCGAGGCCGGCTCACCCAGACCGGCGGCCTTGGAGGCCTCGAGTTCCTCGGTATGAGCCTGGTCGAGCCTCTTGTGGCGCTTCATGTACAGCACCACCACCAGGAGCCCGATGGCGATGTAAAGCAGCGAATAACTCACTTCACCACCTCGGAAATCTCGATGCGCAGTCCCTGGCTGCCCACGTCGACCGGACCGGTCTGACCACTCAGATCACCCGGCTGTGGCATCGCCTGCCCACTCTTGCTGACGCGTGCCGAGACGATCACCTTGCCGGCCTGCGACAGCCGGGCCGCCGGCGACATCGACAGGCTGTCATCCAGCGTGAAGTCGAACGGCAGATCGCGCACCTGCTTGCGCAGAATGGCCAGCGGCATGCGGGATCCGTCTGCCGGGCGGGCAAAGA
>DALYHR010000036.1:0-12879 GCA_031970775.1 Burkholderiaceae bacterium
GGCGGGAAGAAGGAGTCGACATGAGGGCCAGGGCAGGGCCGCTAGGGTACTTCGAGAAGCCGTCATTCCTCCTTTCAGCGGCTTATTTCTTCGCGCTGAAAGGGTGTCGGGTAGGATGCCGCCCCCATGAACTGGCCCTATGAACTCCGCATCGGCTGGCGCTACACCTGGGCCGGACGGGTCCGGCGGCGCAACGGCTTTATCTCCTTCATCTCGCTGGTATCGATGATCGGCATCGGGCTGGGCGTGGCAGCCTTGATCATCGTGCTGAGCGTGATGAATGGCTTTCAGAAGGAAGTGCGGGACCGCATGCTTGGCGTGATTGCCCATGCTGAAGTCTTCACGGCTGATGGCTCACCCCTGGACGATTGGCAGGGTCTGGCGACCCGGCTGCGTCAGCACCCCCAGGTGCAAGCGGCGGCGCCCTATGTGTCGTCCCAGGCGCTGGTCGCCCGGGGTGACGAGATGCGGGGCGTGATGGTTCGCGGCATCGATCCGACGGCCGAGGCCGGGGTCACCCCACTCGGTGCCGATCTGATCCAGGGGCCGGCCGCCCAGTTGCTGCCGGGGAGCTGGAAGGTGGTGCTGGGCGATCAGCTCGCCAGGCAATTGGGCGTGCGCACGGGTGATGTGATCACCCTGGTCACCCCTAATGGGCAGACCACGCCGGCCGGCTTCGTGCCGCGACTCAAACAGCTGACTGTGGCGGGTACGTTCCACGCCGGTCACCATGAGTACGACAGCAGCCTGGCGCTGATGCAGATCGATGACGCCGCCCGGCTGTTCCGCACCGGGGGGCCGATGGGTGTGCAGTTGCGTCTGGCCGATCAACAACGGGCGCGGGCAGTGGCCGGGGAGTTGGTGCACCAACTGGGCTCAGGCTGGATCGTGCGCGACTGGACCCGCACCAATGCCGCCTGGTATGACGCCGTGCAGATCGAAAAACGCATGATGGCGATCATCCTGACCCTGATCGTCGCCGTGGCGGCCTTTAATCTGGTCTCGACCCTGGTGATGACCGTCACCGACAAGCAGGCCGACATCGCCATCCTGCGCACGCTGGGGGCGACACCGCGTTCGATCATGGCGATCTTCATGGTGCAGGGCGCCACATCCGGGGTGCTGGGCACACTGGCCGGACTGGGGCTGGGCCTGGGCATCGCCTTCAATATCGATGTGATCGTGCCGGCGCTGGAGCGGCTGTTCAATGTCAGTTTCCTGCCGGGCAGCATCTATCTGATCAGCCGCATGCCCAGCGATCCGCAATGGGCCGACATCGTGCCCATCGCGCTGATCTCGCTGGTGCTGGCCTTCCTGGCCACGCTGTATCCGAGCTGGCGCGCCAGCCGCATCCAACCTGCCGAGGCCTTACGTCATGAGTGATCTGAATGCTCCCGTCGTATTGCGGGCCACGGGGTTGGCTCGTCGGTACCACGAAGGTTCGCGTGACGTGCCGGAGCTGGTGGTGCTGTCCGGGATCGATCTGGAGGTTCGCCGCGGCGAGATCGTCGCCATCATCGGCGCTTCGGGATCAGGCAAAAGCACGCTGCTGCATCTGCTGGGCGGGCTGGATGAGGCCAGTCAAGGGCGGGTCGAATGGTTGGGCAGGTCGATCGCGGATCTGTCCGTGGCTGACCTCGGCGCCTTGCGCAACCGGCATCTGGGTTTCGTCTACCAGTTTCATCACCTGCTGGGGGAATTTACAGCGCTGGATAACGTGGCCATGCCATTGCTGGTTCGGCGCGATGCGCTGGCTGCCGCACGCAACCAGGCTCGAGCCGTGCTGGTGAAGATGGGCCTGGGCGCTCGCACGGAACACCGACCCTCCGAGCTGTCCGGGGGCGAGCGTCAGCGGGTGGCGATCGCCCGCGCGCTGGTTTCACAACCTGATTGCGTGCTGGCCGATGAGCCCACCGGAAACCTCGACCGCGAAACCGCAGCAGCGGTATTCGCGCACATGCTGAGCCTGGCCCGCGAGCAGGGGACGGCCTTCGTGATCGTCACCCACGATCCGGAGTTGGCCGCTCGCTGCGACCGGGTGATGACCCTGGTGAAAGGACAACTCAGTCGCGGCGCCACGCCAGCGGGGCGATAACTTCGCCCCAGTGCTGTTCGATGTAGCCGATCATGGTTGCAAAGGCGCGTCCTTCGGTGGCTTGGCGGGCCCGGTTGGCCGTGTCCGGTCGGGTCCAGGCGATGCCTCCCGCCAACTCTTCGGTGAGTTCTACATCGCCCTGCAGATAAACAAAGCCGCTGCGAATATCGGTCAGGGTGGCGGAGACCCGGGACTTGAGCGTGACTGAAGACGAAAGCAGTGACTGCCGCAACCGACTCAGGGACCCACCATCCTGCGGGGCATTCGACTGTGTATCGATGGAATAGAACAGCACGATATCCCCGATGTGCTCGTCGATCATGGCCATACGCAGATCAGCCACGGAGCGGATCGTGGTCGGGACCAGTCGGGCCGGCAGTGGGATCAGGCTGGCAACCTGCGGCAGATCAGCGATTCTGGCCAGTTCGGCATCGCTTTCGATGTCTCGTACTGTGAGTACGCAATAGCGACCTGATCCCCGGCACGGTTCATTGATCGTTGGGTAGCCTGCGCGCTGCATACGGACCATCACCATGCGCACCGGAAGCATGGCGGCAGGCTGGAGGCTGAGGGCTGTCTCGTCTCCGAATACCTTGACTTCCAGCAGTTCATTGCTGGCCAGACCCAGGCCGGGGCCACGGTAACTGGCACATCCGGTCAGACTCAGCAGGACCAGCAGCCCAAGGCTGAATAGCGCAGTCTGCGACCAGGATCGGTTCAGCGGGTGGCAAAAAAGGGTCGAGGTCATCAGTCCGGTGCAGAGGGGCTGCACGTGCCAAATGAGGGGATCTGATTTTGTCCCGGAATGCCCCGCAGGATCGTGTCCTGCCTGTAAAGAAAACGCCCTCAGGCTTAGCGCCTGAGGGCGTTTGATCCAGTGTCAGGTCTGGGTTTTTAGGCCAAGCCCAACAGGATTACTTCGACTTCTTGGTCGCTGGCGTGGAAGCCGCAGCAGCCACTTCAGCCTTGCGTGCCCAGACCGGGGGCATGCGCGACATGTAGTCAGCCAGAGCTTCCAGATCCTTGCCGGTCAGACCCTTAAGACGCTTGATCATGTCCGGATGCGAGTTGCCGCGCTGACCATTCTGAATCTGCTCGAGTTCGCGCTGCAGGTAGCCATAGTGCTGGCCGGCCACGGCCGGGTAGAACTTCCCACCGTCGCCTTCGCCCATGTCGCCATGGCAAGTAGCGCAGTCGCGCTCGCTGTACATCTTCTTGGCGCGTTCCAGTTCGGCCTTGTCACCCAGGCCCTTGCCGTTTTCCTTGGCGGTGGTGCCCTTGGACAGATACTCGGCGATGTCGGCGAGTTCCTGTTGGCTGACGGCGTGATCCGCAGCGAAGGGTTCCATCTTCGGATTGACGCGGATGCCGGCACGGGTGTCGGTAGCCTGTTTCAGGATCACCTGGGCCAGCTGACCGGTCAGGCGCGGGTAGGTGCCGTCGATCAGGCCGATACCGCCGTCCTTATGGCAGCCCTTGCAGGCACGGAAGGCTTCCTTGCCGCGCGCAGCGTCGCGATCCAGCGCCAGCACCAGCGGCAGTTCAGCCGTCATGCGGTCCCAGCGGTATTCCTTGCTGCCGTAGCTGATCGGCGAATTGGGCTTGCTGGTCTCGCCGGTCTGAGCGTGGGCCAGGAACGGTGCAGCGACTAGAGCGCCGACCATCGGGGCCAGACGAATCAGGGAACCGAACTTAGAAATCATCGACTTCACTTCTTATCTCCTTCTGCAGCTTCCTCTTCACCGCCCGAGAGGGTGGCGATGTACTGGGCGACGGCTTCGATTTCCTTGTCGCTCATCCGCTTGGCCACAGCCTTCATGGCATCCCGTGCATCGTTGGCACGCTCACCACTCTTGAACGCCTTGAGCTGAGTGGAAATGTAGCCAGGATGCTGGCGAGCCAGTCGCGGGTACTTGTCAGTGCCGCTGCCATCATCATTGTGACAGCCAGCACAGGCCGGAACGGCGCTGGCGACGATGCCATCGTCATAGATGGTTTTGCCATCGGTGACGAGCTTGTCGTCCTCAGGCTTGGTGGGGGAGCGCTTCTGTTCGGAGAAGTGCTTGGCCAGACCCGCGAACTCCTTCGGATCGATCGGCTCGACCATCGAAGCCATGATCATGCTGGTGCGGCGACCGGCCTTGAAATCGTTGAGCTGCTTGACGATGTAGTCCTTGTCGAGCCCAGACAGCTTCGGGTAGTCGGGCACCGGGCTGTTGCCGTCCTCGCCATGACAGCCCGAGCAAACAGCCAGGCGCTCGGCCAGTGTCTCGGCATGGGCTGCCGAGGACATCAGGGCGGTTGCGCCAAGGGCGCTCAGGGCCAGGGCCGTCGCGCTCACCCAGCGGGCTGGCCGGACGGAGGAGGCCAAAAGTTCAGATGGAGTCGTGCGGATCACTCTGTTCATCCTTCGTACAGAAGTGGTGAAAGGGGAGGTGGGACCTGGCGCGTGTTTTTGAAAAAAGGCGGGAAGCCTTACGACGTCCCGCCTTTGATTTGGGGTTCTCAGAACTGCGACGGATGCCGCAGATCAGGACCTCAGGATCAGAATGCCGATTCGAGCATCAGGGTTGTCAGAGTACCCTTGTTCTTGCTGTAGTGGCTATGTTCGGCAACCAGCTCGATGTTCTGAGCAACGTGGTACAGGACGCCCGTGGTGAAGGCGTTGTCGACGTCACCAGCGTTGGTCGTGCCATTACGGAAGGCAGCCTTCACAGAAGCGTGGCTGAACAGACCGAGCTCAGCAGCGACCGTGAATGCCTTGGCATCCTTGGCGCCGGTGTTGAACAGGTTCTGCGGCACGACGCCGACGTTGGCGGTGTCAGAAGCAGGAGCCGAGGCATAAGTCACGTAGACGCCCAGGGGCATGGCAGCAACGCTACCTTGAGCCTGGAAGTCAACGGCGGTTGCCTTGGTGTCGACAATCACGCCGGCACCGTTGTCAGCCTTGCCCGACCACATTTGCACGCCAGCACCCGACTCGAAGCCCATCAGGTTGCCGAGCCAAGCAGCGCGAACATACTGCGACTCAGGACGGCTGTTCGGGGCCGGTGCGCCGCTGTTGTTGATGTGCGGAGCCCAAGCCGAGACGTTGACGAAGAAGTCAGCGCTGGAAGCCACGAAAGCCAGACCAGTGGCCGAGCCGCTGCCTGCACCGATGTATTGCTGAGCCGAAGACTCCTTGCGGTGTTCGAACACACGCACGTTACGCACAGCGCCAGTGTTCAGCAGCTCGAAGCCGTAGGACGAACCCAGAGCGTCGGTCGTGAAGGGAATGGCTTGGAAGCGAACGCCACCTTCAGTCTTGTGCAACGTGATGGGCATCTTGTAGCCGGCCAGTGCGGGGCCTTGGCCAGCACCGATCAGCGAGGCTTCGATCAGGAAGCCGACATTGGTGGCTGCACGACCGCCCAGCAGGAAACCGAACTCGTCCGGGAACTGGACTTCAGTGGCGTCAGTGCCTGCACCGGTACCACCGTTGGTGTGCTGGGTACGGATCTTGGTCAGGAAAGAACCGTTCAGGACTGCCGGCAGCGACAGATCGGTCCCCTTGATTTCGCCTTGCTTGCCCATATCGGTGTACCCACCGGCCTTGAACTCTTGGCCATAGGCGTTCAGCACCGGGAAATGCTGGAAGTGGCAAGTTGCGCAGGCCTTGCCGGTCTGACGCGCGAAAGCCGGGATGGCTTCACTGGTCATCGGCAGCAGGGCGCCAACCACGGCTGCGGCGGCGGACAGGGCAGTTACGAACCGTTTCGTCATCGAATCTCTCCGGGAAACTAATTGCTATGGGGAAGGAGGTCATTCGCTCCAGACCTCTCGGCACTTCGCCGTGAGCCTGTCGCTTGGGACGAAGTCAGTATAGGGGGGATGTATCCAAATCCTTCACGGTCTGTGGCGGGGAAGCCACTGGCTCAGGGTTTTGGAGTGTCTTTGTGTCTCCTTTTGACAACATCCGGATTCACGAGGCGTTCTTCGACACGGCAGCAGGCTTCAGCGTCGATCGCAGATTGGCGACCTTGCCCAGCAGGTCGAACCAGAAGGGCGCGCCAAGGGAAACGGCCAGAGCTGTGAGGAGGTAGCCCAACCCCTTGATCAGCAACGCCAGCACTCCCGCTGTCGTGCTGTTCTGGAAGGCTTGCATGATTGCCTTGCGATGGGCCGCCTGCCAACCCAGCCCCGCTCGGGTGAGGTCCTGAGCGACACAATCTGCCAGGGGGCGGGCTGCAATCAATTGCTCGGCTGACGTTGAGGCCGCTGGCAGATTTCCGGCCCCGCAGTGCGCCTGCAGACTTGCCATCGAGCCTTCCTGCTGTGCCATGGCGACCAGGAGTTCGCGACGCACGGGGTCGCGCTGCAGTTCCTGGGCCAGTTCGATCGTATCGACGTTGAGGGCCGCGGCCAGGACCACGCCGATCAGCAGCAGGGCCTTCTGACTCTGTCGCTTGAAGGTGCCCTGCAGCCGGTCCATGCGCTCGTTGTAGATCGCCACCATGGCGTCGATGCGTTCGTTGTCAGGGACTTTCAGGGCCGCAAGGGCCTGACCGAGACGGCTTTCCTTGGGAATCTGCTCGGACATCTCCAGCGCGTAGACCGTGCGCGCAAAGGTGTTGGGGTCGAGGTAGCTGGGCCAGTTGCGGTGATTGGTCGGGTCCTGAGTGGCCGAGGCGTTGTTGACCACGTCGATGGCCGCGTGGCCGACCAGTGCGGCTGCGCCTTGAACGGTCAGCAGATCTTCCAGCGCCGATTTGAGGCCCTGTTTGCGCTGCTGCATTCGAGTCTCGAGCACTTCCTTGAGTGCTGATGTGAGCACGGACAGCAAGGCATACACCATAGCCAACGCGCCAATGACCTCGATCAGTTCCATCCTGCTCTCCCGGTAGGCAGTTTCAAGGGGGGCTAGTATGCCCGCCATGCTGCTGATTGATACCCACTGTCATCTTGATGCGGCCGAGTTTGAGTCCGACCGCCCCGAGGTGCGTGCTCGGGCCCACGAGGCCGGTGTTGGCGTGTTGATCATCCCGGCAGTCGATGAGGCGTCCTGGGAGCGGGCCTGTACTCTGGCGATTGAGGGGGGGGATGCCTGGGCGCTGGGGATTCATCCGCTCTATGTTGATCAGTGCGCCCCGGGTGCCCTGACTCGGCTGGAATCCCGGTTGGATCAGGCACTGGCCGATCCGGTGCAGGCCCGCCACCTGGTGGCGATTGGCGAAATCGGGCTCGATGGCTTCGTGCCGGGGCTGGACGCCGCCGCGCAGGAGCGGTTCTGCGCAGCGCAGTTGGCCCTTGCCCGTGCCGCGAGATTGCCGGTGATCCTGCATGCTCGCCGCAGTCTGGATCGGCTCCTGGCCCTGTTGCGCCGCTCTCCCGGCGTCGGCGGAATCATTCATGCCTTCAACGGCAGCGAGCAGCAGGCCGCGCAGTGCCTCGATCTGGGGTTTCGGCTGGGCTTTGGGGGAGCGATGACCTTCGAGCGAGCCCTGCAGATCCGGCGGCTGGCGGCCGCCCTGCCGCCTGGGGCTCTGGTGCTGGAAACCGACGCGCCGGACATTCCCCCGCAATGGCGTTATCGCACGGCTGCCCAGCGGGAGGCCGACCGCGACGCCGGCGCAGGCTCGGCAGCTCGCTCCGAGCCAGGGGATGTGGTGCGAATTGCGCAGGTTCTGGGTCAACTGCGTGACCTCAGCCCCCGGGAGGTGGCCGAACTGACCACTGCCAATGCACAGGCTGTTGTGCCGAGGCTGCAGGGCCTGATCGAGGCCCGGAGCCCGGGCTGAGGCCTGCCGGACCGAGTCGCCCCCGTAGCGTAAGCTCGCGGCTCTTGCTGCCGCCCTGAGCCATGCCCTTTTCTGCCGTGAACCGTCGATCCCGTACCCGACACCTGCATCCTGCCTCCGAACTGCCATCGGCCACCTTGTCAGAGTTCGACGGGGTGCGCTATCTCCACCTCGGTGAAACGCCTTGGGTTCAGGGCGCGATGCGGATCCGCCAGCCCCGCAAGCTGGAGCTGGAATACATCCAGCGCATGATGGCCTGGCTGTTGCTGCGCCCGCAGGAGGACTGGGATGACGGCTCGATCGTGCAACTCGGGCTGGGTGCGGCCGCGCTGACTCGCTACAGCCATTCGGTTCTGCGCTGGTCGACCCGCGCCATCGAACTCAATCCGCAGGTGGTGGCTGCCTGCCGGCAGTGGTTCCATCTGCCCGCCGACGACGATCGTCTCCAGGTCAAGGTGGCCGATGCACGGGTCTGGGTCACCGAGTCCGCCCATCATCAGAGTGCCGATGTCCTGCAGATCGATCTGTACGACCACGAGGCTGCCGGGCCGGTGCTGGATGACGAGGCGTTCTATGGCGCCTGCCATGCCGTGCTGCGTTCGGGCGGCTTGATGGCGGTCAATCTGTTTGGCCGCTCCTCGAAGTTCATGGCCAGCGCCCGGCGCATCGAGGCTGCCTTCGGGGTGGGGCAAGTCTGGAAACTCAGCCCGACCAAGGAAGGCAACACCATCGTATTGGCAGGTCGTGACGTGGTCTGGCCTGAGCGCGACGTCCTGATGGTTCGGGCTCAGGAGGTCGAGGCCCGCTTTGATCTGCCTGCGACCAAGTGGGTGCGGGTGCTGCGTCCATTGCCGCTCGACAAGACCGCCTTGGCGGATGCGCCGAGCCCGGAGGCGGCATGAAAACCCCGCCTTCCGGACGGCTTCAGCTCAATGATCTGCTGGCCTGGCTGGTCCAGGACGGGCTGATCGGGGCGTCGGACCGGACGCTGGTGTCGCAGCGGCTGTCGGTGTCGGCCAGCAGCCTGAATCCGTTGGTGCGACTGGCTGGCGCCGGACTGAAGCTGCAGGATGGCAAGCCGCTTGACGAAGAGGCGCTGCTGCGCTGGCTGTCGCGTCGGACCCACCTGCCTTATTTGCGCATCGACCCGCTCAAGGTCGACGTGGCACGGGTGGTCGAAGTGATGTCGATCGGCTATGCCGAAAAGCGCCGGGTGCTGCCGGTGCAGGTCGGCCCTAACGACGTGACGATCGTGACGGCCGAGCCGTTCGAGCGGGACTGGGTGGCCGAGATTGCGGCGCACACCCGCAAGAACATTCGGCTGGCGCTGACCCATCCGGGCGACATCACCCGCTACACCGCTGAGTTCTATAGCCTGGCACGCTCGGTGCGTCAGGCGCAGAAAAGCGGCGAGAGCAGCCAGGTGGTCAACTTTGAGCAGCTGGTCGAACTGGGGCGTCACAAGCAGCTCGATGCCAACGACCATGGTGTGGTGCAGGTGGTGGACTGGCTGTGGTCCTACGCCTTCGAGCAGCGTGCCAGCGATATCCACCTGGAGCCGCGTCGCGAACAGGGCGTGGTGCGCTTTCGCATCGACGGGGTGCTGCACACGGTCTATCAATTGCCGCAGACCGTGATGTCGGCGGTGACAGCACGCATCAAGCTGCTGGCGCGCATGGACGTGGTCGAGCGTCGACGCGCTCAGGACGGCCGCATCAAGACGCGCAATCCGCGCGGCGACGAGATCGAGATGCGGCTGTCGACCCTGCCGACTGCCTTCGGCGAGAAACTGGTGATGCGGATCTTCGATCCGGACACGGCCTCGCAGACGGTCGAGGCGTTGGGCTTCGGGCCTGAGGAAGCCGCGCGCTGGGAGCGCCTGGTGTCGCACCCCCACGGCATCATCCTGGTCACCGGCCCGACTGGCTCGGGCAAGACCACCACGCTGTACGCCACGCTCAAAAGGCTGGCAACCGACGAAGTCAACGTCTGCACACTCGAAGACCCGATCGAGATGATCGAGCCCGCCTTCAACCAGACCCAGGTGCAGCCGGCGCTTGACCTCGACTTTGCCAACGGCCTGCGTGCCCTGATGCGCCAGGACCCGGACGTGATCATGGTGGGCGAGATCCGCGACCTGCCCACGGCCGAGATGGCGGTACAGGCGGCGCTGACCGGCCATCTGGTGTTTTCGACGCTTCATACCAACGATGCGGCCAGCGCAGTGACCCGGCTGACCGACCTGGGGGTCCCCGAGTACCTCATTCAGGCTACCGTGATCGGCGTGCTGGCGCAGCGTCTGGTGCGGCGGCTCTGTCCGGCCTGCAAGCAGCCGGATGACGCATCCAGCGCCGAGCGGTTGCACCGACTGCTGCGTCTGCAAGGTGTTGCAGCCCCTGAGCAGGAACTCGTCAGACCCTATCGGGCGGTGGGCTGTATCGACTGTCGCATGAGCGGCTATCAGGGGCGAGTCGGTCTGGTCGAACTGCTGGAGCCTGAACAGCCCTATGCCCGCCTGCGGCAAGCCGGCCTGCTGCGAGTGCTCGAAGGCCAGACTTCCCTCGAGGAGGTGCTGCGCGCCACTCCTGAGACGGCACCGCGGCCGTCCCCGAATTGATTCACTCTCTGATTAACGAACGATGCAAACCGTACACCCCTTGCGCGAGGTCCTGCACAACGAAGTGCATGCGCGCCCCTATGAGCAACTCAGCGGCCCGTTGGCGCTGACCCATGTTGGCTGGGTGGATGCCGAGGCCATGTCGGTGCGCCGCCATCTCAACGAACTGCTGCACCGGCGACACCTGCCGCGCATTGCCGATGACTCGAACCACTTCAGTACCGATCTAGGTGGGCTGCATCTGCGCTGGGAAAAGCACACCGAGTTCCACACCACCACCTTCTGGCGCAGTGCACCCTCAATGCATGACCCCTCTCGGGTGGGCTTCGATGCGACCACCTTGCCTGATCTGCCGCGCGACTGGCTGCAGCAGATGCCGGGTCAGTGGTTGGTCGGCCTGCATGTGCTGGTGTTGCGCCGTGGCGATATGGCCGGCGCCGGAGCGCAGGCCGACAGCGATGTGCCCGAACTGGTCCGTCGCACCCTGGAGGACAGCTCGCTGGTGTCCGGGCTGGTGATGGACGATCAGGTGACGATCTACACCGACTTTCGTCTGCACGGCGATGGCTTTGGTCGCTGGGTCATGCTGGTCGATGAGCAGCTGACGCCGCGCCGGCTAGGCCGTGCAGTGCAGCGTGCCCTTGAGGTCGAGACCTATCGGATGGCGGCCCTGCTGGGTCTGCCGGCTGCCCGTGAAGTCGGGGTGTCGCTGGCCTCGGCCGAACGCGAACTGGCCGAGGTGGCTGATCAGATCCGCTTTGCCCAAAAGCAGCAGGAGCCCGAGTTGCTGCGCCGCCTGACCCACTTGGCTGCGCAGGTCGAAGGGCTGTATGCCCGCACTCACTCTCGGTTCTCGGCCAGTGCCGCCTATTTTGAATTGCTGCAGCGACGCATTCACGAACTGCGCGAGGAGCGCATTCACGGTCTGCAGACCCTGGGTGAGTTCGTCGAGCGGCGCCTGATGCCGGCAATGCAGACCTGTGCCTGGGCGGCGCGGCGCCAGCAGGCGCTGTCCGAACGGATCTCGCGTACCAGCAACTTGCTGCGCACCCGCGTCGAGATCGAACAGCAGCAAAGCAGCCAGGCGCTACTGGATGCCATGAACCGCCGACAGGAAGCCCAATTGCTGCTGCAAAGCGCGGTGGAGGGGCTCTCGGTGGCGGCGATCACCTACTACGGCGCCGGTCTGATCGGCTATCTGGCCAAGGGGCTCAAGGGCGCGGGTGTGCCCGTGTCGCCGGATGTGGTGGTCGCCATCGCCGTGCCGCTGATCGCTCTAGCGGTTTGGCGAGGCGTGCAGCGAATGCATCACACGATCATGGCCAAAGTTCACTGAGGTGGCATCGGAAACAAATTGTATCTACCGTCAACCGGGCCCAACAGCTTGCCGTTGTGCAGTGCGAGTCATTCAACTCCCACCCTTTACGGAGATTCACTATGTCGAAGATCGTTGCTGCCCTGATCGCTTCCCTGTTCGCTTTCGGTGCATACGCCGCTGACGCTGCTGCCCCGAAGGCTGAAGCCGCCAAGCCGGCTGCTGAAGCTGCTTCGAAGCCGGCCAAGAAGGCCAAGAAGGCCAAGAAGGCTGCTGCCAAGAAGGCTGAAAAGGCTGAAGCCGCTGCTTCGAAGTAATCAGCGCACTCGCTTCGCGCGAGTCTCGAAAAGCCCCGCCTTGCGGGGCTTTTTCTTTTCCGGGTTGGGCTGGCGCGTCACGGTCGGTCCAAGCCCCGAGGCAAAAGGCCCCGAAGGTTCACACCTTCGGGGCCTTTTGCTTGAGAGCAGCTGCGTCGCTGCGGGGTGCTCTCAGGGCTTGCTGTCGGACTTGGCCGGTTGCTCGAAGAGCTTGTTCATATCGATCTCCTGCTTGGGCGAATCGGTGGGCTGGATTTCGATCTGGACGTTGTCAAAGTTGACTTCCTCCTTCTTGCCCAGCCCGCCCGATACCAGGTTCGGGAAGGTGATGATCAGGCCGACCATGATGATCTGGATCAGCACGAAGGGTACCGAGCCCCAGTAGATCTGGCTGGTCGTGACCGGTGCGGTGATCTTGCCGGTCAGTCGGTCCTTGTACTCCTGGGACGGAGCCACCGAGCGCAGGTAGAACAGCGCGAAGCCAAAGGGCGGATGCATGAACGAGGTCTGCATATTGACCGCCAGCAGCACGCCGAACCAGACCAGATCGATGCCGAGTTTGTCCGCGACCGGCCCCAGCAGCGGCACGATGATGAAGCTCAGTTCGAAGAAGTCCAGGAAGAAGGCCAGGACGAACACCAGGACGTTGACGACGATCAGGAAGCCGAGCTGGCCGCCGGGCAGGCTGGTCAGCAGATGCTCGACCCACTTCGGACCATCGACGCCCTGGAAGCTCAGACTGAACACGGTCGAGCCGA
>DALYHR010000037.1:0-12705 GCA_031970775.1 Burkholderiaceae bacterium
CTCGTCTACTGCAGGCAGGGCAAACAGGTCGATCTGCGCGGCGCCATCGCGGGCGCGCTGTTCGAGTTGTTGCAGCGAGGCGCGGGCCTGACGCAGCACGGCCGACGGAATGCCGGCCAGCCGGGCCACCTGCACGCCATAGCTGCGGCTGGCCGGACCAGGTTCGAGCGCATGCAAAAAGACGATGTCGTGACCCGATTCCACCGCCGCGACGTGCACGTTGGTCGCCTGATGGTGGCGGGTCGGCCACTCGGTCAACTCGAAATAGTGGGTAGCAAACAGCGTGAAGGCACGATTGCGGTCGTGCAGATGGCTGGCGATCGCGCCGGCCAGCGCCAGACCGTCGAAGGTCGAGGTGCCTCGGCCGATCTCGTCCATCAGCACCAGCGAGTGCTCGGTGGCGCTGTGCAGGATCGCCGCCGCCTCGGTCATCTCCAGCATGAAGGTGGATTGCGCATTGGCCAGATCGTCAGCCGCGCCGATGCGGGTGTGAATCGCGTCGATCGGCCCCAGCACGCACGAGGTGGCTGGTACCTGCGAGCCCATCGCCGCTAGCAGCACGATCAGTGCGACCTGACGCATGAAGGTGCTTTTGCCGCCCATATTCGGGCCGGTGACGATCAGCATGCGCCGCGCGCTGTCGAGCTCGCAGTCGTTGGGAATGAAGGGGCTGCCGCCCTGAGTACTTTCGGCCAGCCGCGCTTCGACCACCGGGTGACGCCCCCCGGTGATACGGATGCAGGGGTGGCTGACGAACTGCGGTCGGCTCCAGCCCAGCCGGCTGCCGCGCTCGGCCAGAGCTGCCAGCGCATCCAGCGTGGCCAGTGCCTCGCCAAGCCGGGCCAGCGCGGGCAGATGCGGCTGCAGGGCGTCGAGCAGCTGATCCCACAGCCACTTCTCGCGCGCCAGCGCACGGTCCTGCGCGGAAAGCGCCTTGTCTTCAAACGCTTTGAGCTCGGGGGTGATGTAGCGCTCGGCGTTCTTCAGGGTCTGGCGGCGGCGATAGTCGTCGGGCACCTTGTCGACCTGCCCGGCCGTGACCTCGATGTAGAAGCCATGCACCTTGTTGAACTGCACGCGCAGGTTGCCGATGCCGGTGCGGGCGCGCTCGCGGGTTTCCAGATCGAGCAGAAAGGCGTCGCAGTTCTGGCTGATCGCGCGCAGCTCGTCGAGCTCGGCATCGAAGCCGGGGGCGATCACGCCGCCGTCGCGCAGCAGCGCGGCCGGTTCGGTGTCGATGGCGATGTGCAGCAACTCGGCCAGCGCGGCATCGGGTTGCAGCGCCTGATCGATGGCGAGCAGCAGCGGTGCCGTGTCGGCGCTCGACAGCGGCAGCCGGCTGCGCAGATCGGGCAGATTCAACAGCGTATCGCGCAGGCCGGCCAGTTCGCGGGGGCGCACCTGCGCCAGCGCGATGCGGCTGCTGATGCGCTGCACATCGCTGACCTGGCGCAGCGCGTCGCGCAGCTGTTCCGGTCCGGCGTCCGACTGCAGTTGCGCGATGGCGTCGAGCCGGGCGCTGGCATCGCGGCGGTCTCGGCGCGGGTGAGTCAGCCAGTGGCGCAGCAGCCGGCTGCCCATGCCGGTGCGACAGGTGTCGAGCAGACTCAGCAGGGTGGGGCTGCGCTCGCCGCGCAGGGTCTGGGTCAGCTCCAGATTGCGGTGGGTGGCTGCGGGCAGGTCGATCAGCTCGCTGCCGCGCTCCACCGCCAGGTGGCGCACGTGGGCCAGAGCGCGGCCCTGGGTCTGCTCGGCGTAGCTCAGCAGTGCGGCGGCAGCCGCATGGGCCAGCGGCAGCGATTCAGCCTGAAAACCGTCCAGATGGGCCAAGCCGAGCTGCTCGCACAGCTTGCGCCGGCCTAGTTCAGCCTCGAACTGCCAGGCCGGCCGGGGCGTAAGCGTGGCGCCGGCGTCGCGCAGGACTGCGGGCAGGCGCTCACGCAGGCTGCCTGCGCCGTCGAGGCTGCTATTGCCGATCAGGATCTCGGCGGCACCGAGCCGCGCCAGCCAGCCCGGCAGCTCGGCTTCGCTGCATTCACACAGGCCGAGCTGGCCCGCGCTCAGCGCCAGCCAGGCCAGCCCGCATTTCGCTTTGGGGGTGCCGGGCTTGTGTAGGGTGAGGGCCAGCAGCCGGGTTTCGCGGCGTTCGTCGAGCAGCTCGGCGTCGGTGACCGTGCCGGGCGTGACCACCCGCACCACCTTGCGCTCGACCGGGCCCTTGGCGGTGGCGACGTCGCCGACCTGTTCAGCGATCGCCACCGACTCGCCCAGCCGGATCAGCCGGGCCAGATAGGCCTCGACCGCGTGCACCGGCACACCGGCCATCACCACCGGCTCGCCGGCGCTGCTGCCGCGGGTGGTGATGGTGATGTCGAGCAGTCGGTGCGCCTTGCGAGCGTCGTCGAAGAACAGCTCGTAGAAGTCGCCCATCCGGTAGAACACCAGCGTGTCGGCGTACTCGGCCTTGATGCGCAGGTACTGCTGCATCATCGGCGTATGTGACGACAGGGGCATCGACAGAACGCGGCTTAGCGGTTGTCCTGACGCAGGCGGCGGCCAGCCGGGCGTGCCGGCGGAGTCGATTCAGCCTGGTTGGCCTTTTCGACGTCCATCTCGGCCTTGGTGATGCGGCGGGCCTTGCGCACCGGGGCGGCCGGAGCTTCTGCGGCCGGTGTTTCTGCCCCATTGGCTCCTTCGGCCGATGCGATCACGCTGCGGGCCAGCGCCGATTCCGGCGACAGCTCTTCCACGGTCTTGTCCGCGGTGCTGGCGCTGCCGTCCTCAGCCTTGGCCGGTTCGTCTTCCTTGATGACGCGGCTGTAGGGCGCCAGGATGCTGACCAGCTGCGCGTAGATCTTCGGGTTGCCGGCGACCAGTTCGCGCTGGAACAGGAAATCGGCCTCGCCGGTGAAGTTGCCCACCAGGCCACCCGCCTCGGTAATGATCAGTGAACCGGCGGCGCAATCCCAGGGCGACAGGCCGGTCTCGAAGAAACCGTCGTACCAGCCGGCGGCCACATAACAGAGGTCGAGCGAGGCGGCTCCGGGGCGGCGCAGGCCGGCGGTGTTTTGCATCACCTCCTCGACGATCTTCAGGTAGCGCTTGAAGTTGTCGCCCTTGCGGAACGGAAAGCCGGTGCCGACCAGCGACTCCTGCAGGCGCAGGCGCTTGGACACGCGCAGACGCTTGTCGTTGAGGAAGGCGCCGCGGCCCTTGGTGGCGTAGAACAGGTCGTTGCGCGAGGGGTCATAGACCACCGCCTGTTCGATCTTGCCCTTGTACGACAGCGCGATCGACACGGCGTAGATCGGCAGGCCGTGGATGAAGTTGGTGGTGCCGTCCAGCGGATCGATGATCCACACGTAGTCGCTGTGCCGGGCACCGAATTCGCGGCCGGTCTCCTCGCCGAGGATGCCGTGGCCGGGGTAGGCCTCGAGCAGGGTCTGGATGATGACCTGCTCGCAGGCCCGATCCACCTCAGTGACGAAATCGTTATGGCTCTTGGCGCTGATGGTGAGCCGGTCCAGATCGAGGCTGGCCCGGTTGATGAGGGCGCCGGCGCTGCGGGCGGCCTTGATGGCCGTATTGAGCATCGGATGCAGATGGGATTGCGACATGGCGGGTGGATCGGCGGTAAGAAAGAGCGGCAACAACAAGGGGCCGCACCGTGCGATGTGCAGCCCCTCGATAAGATGCCGAGCATTTTAGCCGCAGCGTCGCTGCCACCTCATGGATCGCCCAGTCGCCACCGACACCCCTGACTCCCCGGGCTTCGTCCCCCGGACCCGTTTTGTTCTCGTGCGCCCCAGCCATCCGGGCAATGTCGGTGCCGCAGCGCGCGCCATGAAGGTGATGGGTTTTTCCGAGCTGGTGTTGGTGCAGCCGCGATTCAACGATGTGCTTTGTCAGGAAGACACGGTGGCGATGGCCAGCGGGGCTGCTGACATCCTGGTGCGGGCGCGCATCGTGCCGACCCTGGAAGAAGCCCTCGAAGGCATGCAGATGGCCTGCGCCACGGCGATGACACCGCGTGACTTCGGGCCGCCGACCGTGGCGCCGCGCAGCGGTCTGCCCGAGCTGCTCGGGCGGGTGACCTCAGTGGCTTTTGTCTTTGGCAGTGAACGACTCGGCCTGAGCAACGAGGACGTACAGCGCTGCAACCTGTGTCTGTCGATCCCGACCCGGCCCGATTTCGGCTCGCTCAACCTGTCTCAGGCCGTGCAGTTGATCGCCTACGAATGGCGCGAGACCCTAGGGTCGTATCCGGTGGTGCCACGCACCCGCGCCGTGCGCCGAGCCGGGCACGATGCTGTGGCCGGCGCTCTGGAGCAATGGCGCGAAGTGCTGGTCGAGCTGGACTTTCTCGACCCGAAAGTGCCTCGCAAGTTGATGCCGCGGCTGCGTCAGATGCTGCTGCGGGCCGAGCCGACCGAGGAGGAGATTCACATCCTGCGCGGCATCGCTCGGGCGGTGAAGGAGCGGTCCGGCTCGTGAGGGCGTGCCGGATCGGTGTGAATCGCTTCTAGTGGGCCAGGATCGTGGCGCCGAGCTGCTGGGCGAGGGTGCGAAACTGAGCCACCAACTCCCCGGCGGGCTGCGGTCCGTTGAAGTCGCGGACCACGAAGTTGTCATTGCCTCGGCGCATCTCAAACCGGTAGCCAGTGCTGTCGGAGGAGCGCCCGGTGATCACGATGTCGCTCGTATCGGACAGCAGCACCAGGTTGCCGATCCGGGACTCGGGTTCGTAGTACTTGCTGCCTCGGGCAACGGTCAGGAGAAACCACATGGTCGGCTTTCGTGAGCCCGGTCCCCCAACTGGTCAGGGGACCCAGGTCGTCTGAGGGCCTGTCGTCGGAGAAGCATCGAGCGTGTGTGCCGCAGCTTACGCTCTTGTGTGCGCCCAGCGGCCTTTGCGAACCCTCTACACTGCGCGGCCAGTCTGTTTTGATCCAACCTCCCACGTTTAGCCGCCCATGTTCAGCCGTTTGCGCGAAGACATCGCCTGCATCCTCGAACGCGATCCGGCCGCCCGGACGGGTTTCGAGGTTCTGACCTGCTATCCGGGGCTGCATGCCTTATGGATTCATCGGCTGGCGCACTGGTGCTGGACGCACGGCCTCAAATGGCTGGGGCGGTTCATCTCGCACTGGGGGCGCTTTCTGACCGGGATCGAAATCCATCCCGGCGCGACCTTCGGTCGCCGGGTGTTCATCGATCACGGCATGGGCATCGTCATCGGCGAGATGGCCGAGGTCGGCGATGACTGCACCATCTACCAGGGCGTCACGCTGGGTGGCACTTCGCTGGTCAAGGGCGCCAAACGTCACCCGACCCTAGGCAAGGGGGTGATCGTCGGTGCACACGCCAGCGTGCTCGGCGGCTTTACGGTGGGGGATGGCGCACGGGTAGGTTCCGGGGCGGTGGTGACCAAGCCGGTGCCGGCCGGCGCGACTGCGGTGGGCAACCCGGCCCGCATCATTCAGGCCGAGCAGGACGCGCAGCGCGAGGCCGCCGCGGCCCGGATGGGTTTTTCGGCCTACGGGGTCACCCAGGGCGAAGACCCGGTGGCGCAGGCGATGCGCGGGCTGATCGACAGCGCTGCGACACAGGAACACCAGATCGCCCGGCTATGGCAGGCGCTCAGGCAGCTCGACACCCGGCTGCCACCCGATGCCCACACCACCGAGGAATTCGACGCCGAACGCCTCAATCGGTTGGTCAAGTAAGCACAGCTCAGGATCGCGGCGGACGCTGCGCCGACTTGGGGCGGAAGGACTTGCAGACCGACTCGTCGGTCTCGATGTAGGGGCCGCCAATCAGGTCGATGCAGTACGGCACTGCGGCAAAGATGCCCGGCACCGGCGGGGTGGTCTGAGGCAGTCCTTCGAGCGTCTCGGCAATCGACTTGGGCTGACCCGGCAAATTGATGATCAGTGCCTTGCCGCGGATGACCGCCTCCTGGCGCGACAGGATCGCGGTCGGCACGAAGCGCAAGCTGATCTGGCGCATTTGCTCGCCAAAGCCCGGCATCACCTTGTCGGCTACGGCCAGCGTTGCTTCCGGCGTGACGTCGCGCGGCGAGGGGCCGGTTCCGCCGGTGGTCAGCACCAGATCGCAGTGATCGCGGTCGACCAGTTCCCGCAGGGTCTGACTGATCTGGGCCTGCTCGTCCGGAATCAGCCGGGCCACCCAGATGATCGGGTTGAGCAGGGCTCGGCTCAGCCAGTCCTGCAGGGCGGGTAGGCCCTTGTCTTCGTAGACACCCTGCGAGGCCCGGTCGCTGATCGACACCAGTCCGATGCGGATGGGGTCGGGCCGGTGGGCGATTGCCTCGGCCAGAGTGGTGGCAGCAGGGGAGTCGGGTTGCTGCGCGGGGGTGGGGTGGTTCACGACGACGACTCCAGAGTCGAGCGGATGATGCGGAACAGGTCGCGGTAGGCGCGGCCCTTGCGGGGTTCGCCGGTCAGGGCCTGAGCGGCCGGATCGGCTGCGGCTGCGGTGGCTTCCTTGCGGGCACTGCGGATCAGGCTGCGCAGCTGCTGGGCATCGGTGTCGGGAAACTGCGCCATCCAGTCGGTCAGAACCTTGTCGTCACTGATCAGACGGTCGCGCCACAGCTCGGCCTGATGCAGCGCCAGGGTTTCGCGGGCCGAGGGCAGGCGCTGGGCAGCCACGGCTTCGCGCAAGGGTTCGGGGTCGACCTTGCGCATCAGCTTGCCGACGTACTGCAGCTGGCGGCGGCGGCCTTCGTGGCTGCGGACGCTGCGCAGTTCGCGCAGCGCCTCACGCAGGGATTCGGGCATGTCCAGAGCGTCGAGCCGCTGCGACGGCAGCTCCATCAACGCCTTGCCCAGGTCCTGCAGATCCTGCATGGACTTCTTGAGCTGGGTCTTGCTGAGGGGCTCGGAATAAAGGTCAGCGTCGAGGCTGTCGAAGTCCTCGGGCGATTCGTGGGCGGGAGAGTGCATATCAGGGGGGGCGAAAGCGACAGATATGATAGTCGGCCCCGATCAACCGGCCTTGACTCCTCCATGCCTCACAACCCCAGTGTCCAGGATTCCAGCCCTCAAGCCGGCTTCGCCTACAGCCGCGAGCAGTTCCGGCAGCTGGTCGAGGACGTGCTGGCCCATGCCCGCCATCTTGGGGCCAGCGATGCCGCCGCCGAGGTGTCCGAAGGCGCCGGGCTGAACGTCTCGGTGCGACTGGGCAAGCTTGAAAACGTTGAGCGCAACCGCGACAAATCGATCGGTGTGTCGGTCTACCTCGGACAGCGGCGTGGCAATGCCAGCTCCTCCGATTTCTCGCCCGAAGCCCTGCGTCAGACCGTGCAGGCTGCCTTCGACATCGCGCGCTTTACTGCCGAGGATGAGGCGGCCGGGCTGGCCGAGACGGCCGATCTGGCGCTGGGCGCCGAGGCCGAGCGTGATCTGGACCTCTTTCACCCCTGGTCGATCGATGCCGAGGCTGCGGCCGAGCTGGCGCTGCGCTGCGAGCGCTCGGCGCTCGACCTGGACCGGCGCATCACCAACTCCGAAGGTGCCGGGGTGTCGGTGCAGCAATCGCATTTCTTCTCCGGTACCAGTCGGGGTTTTCGTGGGGGCTATGCCAGCTCGCGCCACACGATCTCGGTTTCGCCGATCGCGGGTCGAGGCGACGACATGCAGCGCGACGGCTGGTACAGCTCGATGCGTGACGCCGCAGAACTTTCGGCACCGGAAGTGATTGGCCGATACGCCGCCGAGCGCACCCTGTCGCGGCTGAAGTCCCGCAAGATCGCCACCTGCGAAGTGCCGGTGCTGTTCGAGTCGACCGTGGCGGCCGGACTGCTCGGCGGCCACGTGCAGGCCACCAGCGGCGGCGCGCTCTACCGCAACACCACGTTCCTGAATCGGTGCCTGGGTCAGTCGGTCTGGTCCGACCACATCGATATCGACGAAGATCCTCACATCCTCAAGGGCAAGGGCAGCGCGCCCTTCGACGACGAGGGCGTGCGCACCCAGGCGCGCCGGGTGGTCGAGGCCGGGGTGGTGCAGGGCTATTTCCTGACCAGCTACTCAGCGCGCAAGCTCGGCATGCGCACAACCGGACACGCCGGGGGCTCTCAGAATCTGCGTCTGTCCAGCCGGCTGACCCGGCCCGGTGACACCCTCGACGAGATGCTGCGCAAGCTCGGCCGCGGACTGTTCGTCACCGAGTTGATGGGGCAGGGGGTCAACTACGTCACCGGTGATTACTCGCGCGGGGCGGCCGGCTTCTGGGTCGAGGACGGGCGTATTGCCTACCCGGTGCACGAGATCACCATCGCCGGCAATCTGGCCGAGATGTTCAAGCAGGTGGTCGCGGTCGGCAGCGATGAGTACACCCTGGGCAGCAAGACGGTGGGCTCGATGCTGATCGAGCGCATGAAGGTTGCCGGTCACTGACCTGCACAACCGGCCCGGGTCGCAAGCCCGGGAAAACCCGGTCGGTGTTCCGTCCTGAGCTGTTCCTAGAATGGCGGGCTCCCTCATTCGGTCGCAGTTGTGGGGCCGGGATGGCAGGGAACCTCGAGCAGGTATGTCAGGAGAACACAGATGAGTCTGGAACGTCGTTCCTTTGTCCGCCAAGCCGGTCTGGCGGGTGTGCTGGCGGCTGGTGTGGCCCCGGCCGTGGTGCAGGCCCAGGCGCAGCTGCGCTGGCGTCTGGCTTCAAGCTTCCCCAAGTCGCTCGACACGATCTACGGCGGCGGTGAAGTCTTTGCCAAGAAGGTCTCCGAAATGTCCGGGGGCAAGTTCCAGATCTCGGTGCATGCCGCCGGTGAGCTGATGCCTGCCTTCGGCGTGGTCGATGGCGTGCAAAACGGCACCGTCGAAGCCGCGCACACGGTGCCGTACTACTTCTTCGGCAAGGATGAGACCTTCGCCATCGGCGGGGCCATCCCCTTCGGTCTGAATAGCCGTCAGATGACCGCCTGGATGATGGAAGGCAATGGTCTGAAGCTGATGCGTGAGTTCTACGCCGGCTACAACATGATCAACTTCCCCTGCGGCAACACCGGCGCGCAGATGGCCGGCTGGTATCGCAAGCCGATTCAGTCGCTGGCTGATATCAAGGGTCTGAAGATGCGAATCGGTGGCTTCTCGGGCCGGGTGCTGGAGCGCATCGGCGGCGTGCCGCAGAACATCCCGGGCGGTGAGATCTATCAGGCGCTGGAAAAGGGCACCATCGACGCGGCCGAGTGGATCGGTCCCTACGATGACCAGAAGCTCGGTTTCAACAAGGTCGCTCCGCACTACGGCTACCCGGCCTGGTGGGAAGGCGGTCCGCAGATCGATGTCTTCATCAACCAGAAGGCCTACAACAGCCTGTCGGCCGAGTACAAGGCGATCGTCGAAGCGGCGGCGGCCTTTGCCCACATCGACATGCAGGCCAAGTACGACGCCAAGAATCCGGCAGCGCTCAAGCAGCTGGTTGCCAACGGCACCAAACTGTTCCGTCTGCCCAAGGATGTGATGGAAGCAGCCTTCAAGGAATCGCAGGCGCTCTACAGCGAACTGTCGGCCAAGAATCCGCGCTGGAAGAAGGTCTACGAAGACTTTGCCAAGTTCCGCGCCGACCAGAACCTCTGGTTCCGCTTTGCTGAAGCGGGCTTCGACGACTTCATGCAATCGCAGAAGTTCTAAGCTGTACCCACCACATTGATGCTGCGTCGCTCTGCTGGCGGCGTCATCGCCTCAGAGGGCCCCACCGGGGCCCTCTTTCTTCGGAGATCTGCTCATGTCCCGTCGTTCCTTCGTGACCGGCTCTGCGGCCGGCCTGGCTGGTGTACTCGCCACCGGGGTCGCTCCGGCCGTGGTTCATGCTCAGACGCAGCTGCGCTGGCGCCTGGCGTCGAGCTTTCCGAAGTCGCTCGACACCATCTTTGGCGCTGCGGAAGTCTTCGCGAAGAAGGTCGGCGAGATGTCGGGGGGCAAGTTCACCATCTCGGTCCATGCGGGCGGCGAGCTGATGCCGGCTTTCGGGGTGGTCGACGGGGTGCAGAACGGCACCGTCGAGATGGGCCATACCGCGCCCTACTACTACTTTGGCAAGGACGAGACCTTCGCGATTGGCTGCGCGATTCCCTTTGGCCTCAACAGCCGGCAGATGACCGCCTGGATGGTCGAAGGCAACGGCCTGAAGCTGATGCGCGAGTTCTACGCCAAGTACAACATCGTCAGCTTCCCCGGCGGCAACACCGGGGCGCAGATGGGCGGCTGGTATCGCAAGCCGATCGGCTCGGTGGCGGATATGAAGGGCCTGAAGATGCGGGTCGGCGGCTTCGCCGGCAAGGTGATCGAGCGCATGGGTGGGGTGCCGCAGAACATCCCCGGTGGCGAGATCTATCAGGCGCTGGAAAAGGGCACCATCGATGCGGCCGAATGGGTTGGCCCCTATGACGACCAGAAGCTCGGCTTTCACAAGGTGGCCCCGAACTACGCCTATCCGGGCTGGTGGGAAGGTGGCCCGCAGCTCGACTTCTTCATCAATCAGAAGGCCTTTGCCGCTTTGCCCGCCGAGTACCGGGCCATCGTCGAGGCCGCCGCCGCGGTGGCGCATCTCGACATGCAGGCCAAGTACGACGCGCGCAACCCGGCAGCGCTCAAGCAGCTGGTGGCTGGCGGCACCAAGCTGTTCCGTTTCCCCAAGGATGTGATGGAAACGGCCTTCCGCGAGTCGATGGCGCTGTACAGCGACATCGCTGCCAAGAATCCGAACTGGAAGAAGGTCTACGAGGACTACGCCAAGTTCCGCGCCGAGCAGAACCTGTGGTTCCGCTTCGCCGAAGCCGGTTTTGACGACTTCATGCAGGCGCAGAAGTTCTGAACACCGCCCCGACCCACTCGACGGACGCCCAGCGCCGCTTTGCCGGCGGGCTGGTGCTGGCCCTGCTGGGGGCGATCGCCTTTTCGGGCAAGGCGATCATCGTCAAGCTGGCCTATCGCTACGGGGTCGATGCGGTCACGCTGCTGATGTACCGCATGCTGTTCGGCCTGCCGCTGTTTGCGGCGCTGGCCTGGTGGGCCGGGCGGGGCAAACCGGCGCTGAACTGGCGGGACCGCGGCATCGTCTTCGGGCTGGGGCTGACCGGCTATTACCTGGCGAGCTTTCTCGACTTTGCCGGTCTGGCCTACATCAGCGCGAGTCTGGAGCGGTTGATTCTGTATCTCAACCCGACGCTGGTGCTGCTGATCGGGTTGTTCGTATTCCGCCATCCGGTGCGGCCGGCGCAATGGGGGGCGCTGGCGCTGAGCTACGGTGGGGTGATGCTGGTGTTCGGCCACGAACTCTGGCATCGCGGTGCGGGCCGGGCCGACGGTGCGCCGCTGGCCGAGATCGGCCTGGGCGCCGGGCTGGTGCTGGCCAGCGCCGTGAGCTATGCGATCTATCTGGCCGGCAGCGGGCAGGTGGTGCGGCGCATCGGCTCGCTGCGGCTGACCGGGCTGGCCACCAGCGTGGCCTGTCTGCTGTGCATCGGGCAGTTCCTGCTGCTGCGGCCACTCTCGGCGGCGCTGGTCGCCCCGGAGGTGATCGGCCTGTCGCTGCTCAATACGCTGCTGTGCACCTTTGCACCGGTGCTGATGGTGATGATGGCGATCGAGCGCATTGGTGCGGCAGCGGCCGCGCAGGCCGGCATGATCGGGCCGCTGTCGACCCTGATGATGGGCATCTGGCTGCTCGACGAACCCTTTACCCTCTGGCTGGCGGCCGGGACCGTGCTGGTGTTGACCGGCGTGGCCTGGCTGTCCCGACAGCGTTGATGACACCCCTTGAGGCAAGGACGAACCGAGATGGCTGGACCGAGCGTTGATTTCTGGCAGGAGCGCTTCGAGCGCAACGAAACCCCCTGGGACCGCGGGCGCGCCAGCCCGCAGCTGCTGAGCTGGCTGGAGCAGGGTCTGATCGGCACGGCACACCGCATCGCCGTGCCCGGCTGCGGCAGCGGCCATGAGGTGTTGGCGCTGGCGCAGGCCGGCTGCCGGGTCACCGGCATCGACTACGCCGAAGGGGCCCTGAAGTTATGCCAACAGCGGCTCGACGCGGCCGGGCTCGGGGACGCAGAGCATGTCGAACTGGTGCAGGCCGATGTGCTGCAGTGGCAGCCTGAAGAGCCTTTCGACATCGTCTACGACCAGACCTGCTGGTGCGCGCTGCATCCGGATTTGTGGCGCGACTGGGCCGATCAGCTGCATGCCTGGGTGCGGCCGGGCGGCACATTGGGCCTGATGGCGATGCAGGCGCTGCGCGACAACGCCGCCGAGGGCGTGATCGAAGGGCCGCCCTATCACCTCGACATCAACATGCTGCGCGCGCTGCTGCCGGCCACCCGCTGGCATTGGCCCGCGCCGCCCTATGGTCGTGTAGACCACCACATGGGCCGCTTCGAGCTGGCGCTGGTGCTGCGACGGCTCTGAGTCCAGCGATTACTGGATCTGCGTCACCGAGGTGATCGTCACGTCGGGGACGGGGACGTTGGCGTACGCGCCGACGGTTTGAGTCGTTACGCCCGCGATGGCGTCCAGCGTGGCGAAGCTGGCGGTGTCGTTGGCGACGATCGTGCCGAAAACGGCATAGCCGTTGCCATTGCCTTTGGTATCAACCAGTGGATTGGCCGGGTTGTAGTCAAGACTGGTGTTGTTGACGTGGTTGATGAAGAACTGCGAAGTGGCAGAGTTGGCGGCGTTG
>DALYHR010000038.1:0-12584 GCA_031970775.1 Burkholderiaceae bacterium
GTGCTGCGGCCAACGATCTCACGCACCGCCGACTCGGAAGCCTGCATCACGGCTTCTTCGACGTTGCGGTTTTCGAACATGAAGTCCTTGGCTTCCTTGAGGCGCCACTGCACTGTGAAGCGGATATCGACGATGTTCTCGTCCTGCGTAATCATCGACGAATCACGCAGCCCGGTGGCCGGCACAACGCTGCTGCGACCGACTTCGGTCGAACGCGTCTGCGTCACCGCCACGGTTTCATGCGACTGGAACGGGAACGGCCAGCGGTACTGGATGCCGGCATCGACCGTGCGGGCAAAGCTGCCGAAGGTCATGACCACCGCCTGATGGCCTTCCTGGACGATGAAAAAGCCGCTACCCAGCCAGATCGCGCCGACCACGCCGAGGATCATGCCGGCCCCACCGGCCAGCGGCACACCAGCACCGCCCGAGGGACCGCCACTGCCTCCCTGACCGCCGTTCCCTGGCCCGGTCTCATCCGGCCCGGGGGCTCCACGGCGCTGACCAAACAGGCCGCCGAGCTTCTGATTGAAGTCCCGCCAGAGGTCGTCGAGGTCAGGCGGGCCGTCGTTGCGGCCCGAGGCCATCGCGATCAGGCCGCGCCAGCGACCGACGAGCCGATCCCACAGGGTAGCCCGGGGGGCGGGCATTCGGTCCGGGGAATGAGGAGGCACAGGGTGTTCGATGCTCATGGGGATCGTCAGTGCGGAAGCGTCGTCGTGTCGTTGTCGGTCTCGGGCGCCGGAAGATCCGGCTCCCCCTCCTCAGCCGCAGCGGCGGACTGCGGCAGTTGGTCGGCGATGGCCTGACGCAGTGCTGCCAGCCCCTGGCCCCGCGCCGCGCTCAGATGAACCCGCGGCACACTGCGCCCGGGCTCCAGCTCGAAATAGTCCTGCTCCACCCGGGATCTCGCCGAAGGGTCGAGCAGATCGATCTTGTTGAAGACCAGGATCTGCGGCAGGTCAGCCGCTTCGATCTCGTGCAGCACAAGCTGCACCTCCTGGATCTGCTCCAGCCAGTTCGGACTGGCAGCATCGACCACATGCAGCAGCAGGTCAGCCTGAGCCGCCTCCTGCAGCGTGGCCTGGAAGGCCTCGATCAGCGCGTGCGGCAGGTCGCGAATAAAGCCGACCGTGTCAGACAACGACACCCGCCGCTGCGACTCGTCCAGGAACATCTGGCGCGTCGTGGTGTCGAGCGTGGCAAAGAGCTGATCGGCCGCGTAGGTGCCGGCCTTGACCAGCGCATTGAACAGCGTGCTCTTGCCAGCGTTGGTATAGCCCACCAGCGAGACCCGCGGCATGCCGCTGCGCTCGCGCGACTTGCGTTGCGTGCCGCGCTGGCGCTTGACCTTCTCCAGCCGCGCCTTCACCGACTTGATGCGCTCGGCAATCATGCGGCGGTCGAGTTCGATCTGGGTTTCGCCCGGCCCGCCGCGGTGACCGACGCCGCCGCGCTGACGCTCCAGGTGAGTCCAGCGACGCACCAGCCGAGTCGAGAGGTATTTCAGTCGGGCCAGTTCGACCTGCAGCTTGCCCTCGTGGCTGCGAGCCCGCGCGGCAAAGATCTCCAGGATCAGCATCGTGCGATCCAGCACCTCGACGCCGAGGTGACGCTCCAGATTGCGCTGCTGCGCCGGGCCGAGTTGCTGATCAAAGATCACGCAGTGCGCGCCATGGGCCTGCACCAGCAGCTTGATCTCATCCGCCTTGCCCGAACCGACGAACAGCGCCGCATCGGCGCTGCGACGCCGCGCCGTCAGCCGCGCAACCGGCAGGTCGCCGGCCGACTCGGCCAGCAACGCCAGTTCGTCGAGCGTCGGATCGAAGGAAGAGCCAGACCCAAGGTCCACCCCAACCAGCACCGCGCGCGGGAGTTCGGCATCTGGTGCCGCAGTCACAACCGCTGTCAATCGTCAGAGTTCGATCAGAGGTTATCGGAGGGCTCGCCGGCATGGAAATTGACGATCGGCCGCCCAGGCACCACCGTCGAGATCGCATGCTTGTAGACCATCTGGGTCACGGTATTGCGGAGCAGAACCACGTATTGGTCGAAGGATTCGATGTGGCCCTGAAGCTTGATGCCGTTGACCAGGTAGATCGACACCGGCACGTGCTCCTTGCGAAGCAGGTTCAGGAACGGGTCTTGTAGCAGTTGCCCTTTGTTGCTCACGATGGTTCTCCGTCTTGCGGGGGAGTTTATGAATTCAGGAAAGATCCCGAAGAAAATCCGAAATGGTCGGGAAGAGCCGGCACGTTATCACATGCGGCCCGTGTGACGCGCGGACCGGTCATGTGCAAAGCCGGCGCCTTCAGTCGTCCCGGTGGTCGAACGGGTTGTCCGAACCCCGCAGCTCGATGCGAAGCGGCGTGCCGGTCAGTCGGAAATGCGTGCGGATCCGTCCCTCCAGATAGCGGCGATAGGCATCGGTGACGCCTTCGACCCCGTTGCCGTGGATCACCACGATCGGCGGGTTCTGGCCACCCTGGTGGGCATAGCGCAGCTTGGGCCTGAAAGCCCCGACGCGCTGCGGCTGCTGGAACTGCACCGCCTCCTGCAGCAGACGGGTCAACACCGGCGTGGCCATCTTGCGGGTGGCCGAAGACCAGGCTTCACCGATGCCTTGCCACAGCGGGCCCAGGCCCTGACGACGCCGGGCCGAGATGCGCACCATCGTCGCGAACTTCAGGAAGGCCAGCCTCGATTCGATCGAACGTTCGAGTTGCTCGCGCTGATAGCTGTCGATGGCATCCCACTTGTTGATCGCTACCACCACGGCGCGACCCGACTCAAGGATGTAGCCGCCGATGTGGGCATCCTGCTCGGACACACCTTCAGTGGCATCGATCATCAGCACCACCACGTTGGCGTCGGCCACCGCCTGCAGCGTCTTGACCACCGAGAACTTCTCGATCGCCTCGAAGACCTTGCCCTTGCGGCGCAGACCGGCGGTATCGATCAGCTCGAATTTCTGGCCGTCGCGCTCGAACGGCACCCGGATCGCATCGCGGGTCGTGCCCGGCATGTCGAAGGCGATCAGGCGCTCCTCGCCCAGCCAGGCGTTGATCAGGGTCGATTTGCCGACGTTGGGTCGACCAGCCACGGCAATACGAATCGGTCGGTCGAAGGCTGAAGCACTCTCGTCCTCTTCCTCCGGTTCGGGCTCGAAGCCTTCGAGCGCCATCTCGATCAGGCTGCGCACGCCCTGGCCGTGGGCCGCCGAGATCGCGATCGGCTCACCCATGCCCAGCTCGTAGAACTCGGCCATCTGCGGCGCATCGCGCATGCCTTCGGCCTTGTTGACGGCCAGCAGCACGCGTTTGTTGGCGGTGCGCAGGTAGCGGGCGATATCGTGGTCCTGTGCCGACAGCCCGGCGCGCACATCGGCGACGAAGATCACCGCATCGGCCTCGGCCACCGCCTGACGGGTCTGCTGCGCCATCTCCTTGTAGATGCCGCTGCTGCAGTCAGGCTCGAAGCCCCCGGTGTCGATGGCGATGAACTCGCGGCCACCGACCTTGCCGTCGCCGTAGTGGCGATCGCGGGTCAGGCCCGCGAAGTCCGCCACGATCGCATCACGACGCCCGGTCAACCGGTTAAACAGGGTGGATTTGCCCACATTGGGGCGCCCGACCAGGGCAATGACGGGTTTCATGAGCGTGAAGGCCTCTTGTTGTTCTGAGATCACTCGGCCCGCAGGCCATAAACGTAGCCGGCGCGGCTGAGCACCACGATCAGCCCGGCGACACGTACCGGGGTGGTGGAGATGCCGCTGTTGTCGGTATTCCAACGCAGCAGGGTGTCGCCCTTGTCGGCCGACAGGAAATGCACCCAGCCCTGATCGTCACCGAACACCACCGCTCGGCCCAGCACAGCCGGAGAGGTCAGACCGCGGTAACGGAGCTTATCGCTGCTCCAGATCACGTCGCCGGTCGGCACTCGCCAGGCGGTCACGCGATCGGTGGCATCGTTCGAGAACAGGCGCTGCTCGCCATCGATGGTCACGCCCTGGAATCCGTTCTGCGGCTTCGACCACAGCACTTGCATGCGAGCGGCATCGATGCAGCCCACCGCCACCTGGAAGGATCGGGCGCAGACCAGATCGCCGCTGCGAGCAGCCGGCCCGACCAGATCAGCCAGTCGTTCGACCTCGTTGGTACCGCGCGGCGCGGCCAGCACCACTTCGTTGCGCACCGACCCCAGCAGCGGATCGAGTCCGACCAGCTTCGAACCCGAGCCGGTCAACAGGGTGTTCTGGAACGGCACCAGCACGCCGGTCTGCGCCAACGACAGCGGATCGCCCGACCGCGACACCGTCCACAGCCGGCGCCCATCGCGGGCGTCGTAGGCCTCGATCACACGGTCGATGCTCTGCACGAAAACGCGCTCGCCGGCCACCAACGGCGCAGTCAGCACCCGGGCCTTCAGACGGGCTTCCCACAGCACCCGTCCGCCGCTGACGACCACCAGCTCGTTGTTGCGGGTCACCACGGCGCTGAACAGGCCGTCGCTGCCGATACCCGCGGCCAGTTCCCGGCCCAGGCTGGTGCGCTCGCGCACGGTGCCGGTGGCGCCGTCGAGCTGGAGCAGATCACCTTGCCGGGTGGCCAGCAGCACGCTTTCGCCGATCACGGCGATCTGCTGCGTGGCCAGCGCCGGTCCGCCCAGGTGACGGGACCAGATCTGCTGCCCGGTCAGTTTCGGCGCGAAGGCCTCCAGCACCGCGGGCTCGGGCTTGTCGCGCGAGGCGCAACCAGAGCCCAGCATCAGCGCAGGCAGGATCGCCGCCAAGGCGGCAGCCTTCAACCCCTTCACCGCTTGTCCTCCACGGCCTTGCCCAGGCCGATCAGCTTGGCTTCGATAACTCGGCGATAGTCGGAGGTATCGGGGGTGGCAGCGCGGGCCTGCTCGTAGGCCGCGATCGCTTCGGGCGTCTTGCCCTGAGCCTGCAGAAGGTCGCCGCGGCGGTCATTCACCAGACCCATCAGGGCCTTGGGATGATCCCCGGCCAGACGCTGCAGTGCGGCATCGAATTTCTTCTCGTCGGCCAGCAAGGCAGCCAAACGGAGTGCGGCGATGGTGCGGTACTCGGGCTCGGCGCCCTGATCGGCCACCCAACCCAGCGACGCTTCGGCAACGTCGATCTTGCCGCGTTCGGCCTGGAGGCGTGCCGCCATCAGCCCGCCCTGCGCCGCGTAGAGGGTGCCAGGATGACGCTCCTTGAGATCGGCGAAAGCCCGGCTGACGCGGTCCAGATCGCTGGCGACCACGCCCTGCTCCAGCGCTTCGTAGAAGCCGGCGGCCTTGGCGGCCTGATCACGCTTCCACCAGTTCCAGCCGTTCCAGGCGGCCCAGACCAGCAGGGCTGCGGAGACGGCAGCCATCACGGTGTTGCCCCAGCGACGCCAGAAATGCTTCAGTTGTTCGAGCTGTTCCTGCTCTTCAAAATCGAAAGTGCTCATGGCAATCCAGGCTAGATGCGCTCAATGCGCCGTGAAATTGCGGCGCGAAGGCCGCGATTATCGGGGGTCGGGCCGAGGGGCGCCGGGCGGCTATCGGGTCAGGGGCGTTCGGACAACAGCTCGGCGGCCCAGCCGGCCACACCAGCCAACGGGCGCAATCCCTGCTCGCCGCCGCCACGCAGCGGCTTGAGCGCCACGCAGCCCTGCGCCAGCTCATCGCTGCCAAACACCAGCGCGAAGCGAGCGCCGCTGGCGTCGGCCTTCTTGAACTGCGACTTCATGCTGCCCGGGCCGTCCTTGCCGCCAGCGTGCTGCACCACGCTCACACCGGCTGCGCGCAGCGACTCCAGCGCCGCGATCACTTGCGGCAGCGCCGACACATCGGGCACCACGGCGTAGGCATCGGGCGACACGGCCGGAACGGCCACACCGCTGTCTTCCAGCAGGGCCAGCACGCGCTCAACACCCAACCCCCAGCCAACCGCCGGCGCGGGCTTGCCGCCGATCTGCTCGATCAGGCCGTCGTAGCGACCGCCGCCGCAAACCGTGCCCTGGGCACCGAGTCGGTCGGTGACCCACTCGAACACGGTCAGGTTGTAGTAGTCCATGCCACGCACCAGGCGCGGGTTGATGCGGTAGGGCTGACCGACGGCGTCGAGCACCGCGCGCACCGCATCGAAATGCCTGAGCGAGGCTTCGCCGAGGAAGTCCATCAGCTTCGGGGCCGCTTCGACGATCGGCTGCATCACCGGATTCTTGGTGTCGAGAATGCGCAGCGGGTTGCTGTGCAGGCGACGCCGGGCCTCCTCGTCGAGCTGATCGAGATGGGCCTCGAAGTGCTGGATCAGCGCCTCGCGGTGCGCCTGACGCTCCTGCGGCTGACCCAGGCTGTTGATCTCGAGTCGCACATCGTGCAGGCCCAGATCGCGCAGCAGGCTGCGCGCCATCAGGATCACCTCGGCATCGACATCCGGCCCGGCAAAGCCCAGCGCCTCGACACCGACCTGGTGAAACTGGCGGTAGCGCCCTTTCTGCGGCCGCTCGTGGCGGAACATCGGGCCGACGTAAAAGAGTCGCTTCGGGCCTTCGTAGAGCAAGTTGTGCTGCACCACGGCGCGCACCACCCCGGCCGTGCCTTCGGGACGCAGCGTCAGCGGGTCACCGTTCATGCTGTCGATAAAGGAATACATCTCCTTTTCGACGATGTCGGTCACCTCACCCAGCCCCCGCACGAACAACGGCGTGGGCTCGACGATCGGGGTGCGGATGTTGGCGTAACCGTAGCGGCGCATCAGCGCACGCACGACTTCTTCGAACCATTCCCACCGCGCCGAATTCGGCGGCAGCAGGTCGTTCATGCCTTTGACGGCCTGGAGTTTTTCGCTCATCAGGGGAAGACTGCTTCAGAAGGGGGAGCCCCGCGACAGCGCGCGGGGCCTCGGGATCAGGAGGCGCCGAAGCGGCGTTCGATATAGCGCTCGACCAGCGTCTGGAACTCGGTGGCAATGCCCTCGCCGCGCAGCGTCAGGGCCTTCTCGCCGTCGATGAAAACCGGCGCGGCAGGCGCTTCGCCGGTGCCGGGCAGGCTGATGCCAATGTCGGCGTGCTTGCTCTCGCCCGGGCCGTTGACGATGCAGCCCATCACCGCGACCTTGAGGTGCTCGACACCGGGGTACTTGGCGCGCCACAGCGGCATGCTGGCGCGCAGGAAATCGTCGATCTGCTTGGCCAGCTCCTGGAAGGTGGTGCTGGTGGTGCGCCCACAGCCCGGGCAGGCGGTCACGCTCGGCACGAAGGTGCGCAGACCCAGCGACTGCAGGATCTCGGACGCGACCACCACTTCCTGGGTGCGCGCCTCGCCCGGCTGCGGCGTCAGACTCACCCGAATCGTGTCGCCGATGCCTTGCTGTAGCAGGACGGCCAGCGCCGCTGTCGAAGCCACCGTGCCCTTGGCACCCATGCCGGCCTCGGTCAGACCGAGATGCAGCGGGTAGTCGCAGCGCCGGCCCAGCTCCTGGTAGACCGCGATCAGATCCTGCACGCCCGAGACCTTGCAGCTGATCAGCACCTGCTCAGGCGCCATGCCCAGCTCGACGGCGTAGGCGGCGGAGTCGAGCGCCGACTGGATCAGCGCCTCATACATCACCTGACGCGCTTCCCACGGCTGCAGTCGCTGCTGGTTTTCGTCCATCAAGCGGGCCAGCAGCTCCTGGTCCAGGCTGCCCCAGTTGACGCCGATGCGCACCGGCTTGTCGTGGCGCAGCGCGGCCTCGATCATCAGCGCGAACTGACGATCCTTCTTGTCGCCCTTGCCGACATTGCCGGGGTTGATGCGGTACTTGGACAGCGCAGCCGCCATCGCCGGGTAGTCGGCCAGCAGACGATGGCCGTTGTAGTGGAAGTCGCCGATCAGCGGCACGTCGATCTGCATGCGATCGAGTTGCTCGCGGATGTGCGGCACGGCCTCGGCGGCTTCGGGCGTGTTGACAGTGATGCGCACCAGCTCCGAACCGGCCAGCGCGAGTTCCTTGACCTGAATGGCGGTGCCGATCACGTCGACCGTGTCGGTGTTGGTCATCGACTGCACGCGCACCGGGGCATCGCCGCCGATGGTGACGACGCGCTCGCCCCAGACCACTCGGGCCTGACGGCTACGCCGCGCGGCGGGCTCGCCCAGCGGAATCGGGTGCACGGTGGGCAGCGTCGACATCGGACTCATTTCAGCTCCACCCGGGCGACGTTTTCACGCGTAAACGGGGTCAGATCGATCGACTGACCACGGAAGCTCAACTGTGTGCCGCTGACGTTGCCGATCTTGAGCCGCAGCGGCATCGTGCCGTCGAGTCCGACCGCCTCGCCCGGCATCATCATGCGGGCCACCAGGGTTCGGCCATCGGCATCGCGAGCCTCGATCCACGATGCGGCGTTGGTGCGCAGCACAGCAACCCCTTTGACATTGGCGGGCGGCGACGAAGACCTCGCCGACTCGGCAGGCACCGAAAACACGGTTTCAATGATCGGCGTCGTGACTGCCGCAGCCGATGCGGCCGCCACTGCAGGCCCGCCACCGGCTGAAGCGGCCTGGGCCGGCAGCGCCGGCGGGGTCAGCTCGACGGTGGTGGTGCCCGTCGGCTGCACAGCAGAGGCCGGAGCCGCCGCCGAGGCCGCCTTGGGCTGCGGCACGGTGACCGAAGGCATGCTCGCGCTCAGATCAGAGTCCGGCGTGGTCACGCCCGAGGACGATCCGCCGCCCGGAGCCAGCCAGAACCCCAACGCAGCCAGCAGCAATAGCGCCGGGGCGATGACCTTGGGCTGCAGCCACTCCGGAATCCGGCTATTCGGATCGGTGCGGGTGATCGGCTCCTTGAACGGCGCATCCAACCCGCGACTGACGGTTTCGAGCATCACCGAATCGACCGATTGCGAGCTGGGCAGAATCTCCAGCACCGGCCGGGGATCGGTGTGCAGATAGCGACAGACCGACTGCGCCAGCGAGCGCACGAACACCATACCGGGCAGTTCGGCGAAGCGGTTGGCCTCCAGCAGTTCAAGCTTGCGGGCCGGCACCTTCAGGGCCGCGGCCAGCACTTCCAGATCCAGACCGCGAGCCTCCCGCATCTGGCGCAGCAGGTCACCAGCCGTCAACGGATCTTGGGCGTCCGCGATCGGCTCAACAATGTCGTCACTCATCAAACTGTCCCTGCTCATAGGCCATGGCGGGTGGGGAACCGGGGAATCGGGTCCGCAGGCGGCGACCCAGCTCTTCAACGAGCGCCGTGTTGCCCCGCTTGCGTTCGATGCGCAGGGCCAGCCAGATCGAGCCCGCCGTCTGCTGTTCCGTCACGGCGTTGACTCGCCGGATATGGAACTGCGCCTTGTCCAGATCGCCGCGCCGATAGAGCACCTCAGCCAGGTTCAGCGCCGCTGTCAGGTTGGAGACGTCGACCTGCAGGCTGCGGGTCAGCGTCTTCTCGGCTTCCTCCAGGTCGCCCGCCCGCGCCTGACACACGCCCTTGGCCATCAGCGTCTTGGCGGTGTCGCGCCACTGCGGCAGTGCCAGCGCGGCATCGAACTGCACCATCGCATCGGGGTAGCGCCGTTGCCCACACAGGATCCAGCCGTAGTTTTGCAGCGTATCGCCATCTTCGGCATTGATCTGCAGCGCCCGGCGCATGCTGTCCTCGGCCAGACCGGGCTCGTTCAGGCTGGCGTAGATCAGGCCGCGCAGGTTGTAGGCCTGTACGCTGGAGGGGTTGGCCTGCAGTGCGCGCTTGACCTCATCCAGCGCCGTCGGCAGCTGGCCCTGTGCGAAATAGGCACTGGCCAGCTCCAGTCGGATCCGCTCGCGCTTTTCGAGGTCGGTCTCGTCGACGGAGGTCGCGATGTCGCCCCGACCAGCCGCCCGGGCAGTCTGCATCAGCGGGGCCAGCAGCGCGGCCAGGACCATCAACCCGATCAGCACAAGTCGCGACAACATCTCAATGCACCTCTCGCGCTTGCGGACGGATCACCTGCACGGGGGCTCGGGTCATGCGCAGCACAGCCTGCGTGCGGTCCTGCACTTCGCCGGCCAGCTGTCCGCAGGCCGCATCAATGTCATCGCCACGGGTCTTGCGCACGGTGGTGACGATGCCCGCCTCGATCAGCACCTGGGCAAAGGCCTGCACCCGCTCGTTGGAGGAGCGTTTCAGACCCGAGGCCGGGAAGGGGTTGAAGGGAATCAGGTTGAACTTGCAGGGCACCCGGCCTGCCGGCCCCTTCGGGCCGACCAGCGCCAGCAGCGCCCGCGCCTGCTCGGGGGCATCGTTGACGCCGTCGAGCATGCAATATTCAAAGGTGATGAAGTCGCGCGGCGCGCGCTCCAGATAGTGCTGACAGGCGGCCAGCAACTCGGCCAGCGGGTACTTGCGATTGAGCGGCACCAGCTGATCGCGCAGCGCATCGTCCGGGGCGTGCAGCGACACGGCCATCGCCACCGGCAGGTCTTCGCGCAGACGCTCGATCATCGGCACCACGCCGGAGGTCGAGACCGTCACGCGCCGCCGCGACAGGCCGTAGCCGTGGTCGTCGAGCATCACGCGCAGCGCCGGCAGCACCGCGCTGTAGTTCTGCAGCGGCTCGCCCATGCCCATCATCACTACATTGGTGATAACGCGGTCGCCTGCGGCCGTGCCCTGACGGCGCCGCAGGCTGTGTTCGGCATACCAGAGCTGCGCCAGGATCTCGCCGGTGGCGAGGTTGCGCGAGAAGCCCTGGTGCCCGGTCGAGCAGAATCGGCAGCCCACCGCGCAACCCGCCTGCGACGAGATGCACAGGGTGCCGCGGTCATCCTCGGGGATGTAGACCGTCTCGACCGCGTTGCCGCCCCCGACGTCGAACAGCCACTTGACGGTGCCGTCGGCCGAGACATGCTCGGACAGCACCGCCAGCGGCCGGATCACGGCACAGCCCGCCAGCTTGGCGCGCAGCGACTTGGCCAGATCGGTCATCTGATCGAATTCGGCCGCGCCGCGCTGGTGGATCCAGCGAAACAGCTGGACCGCGCGGAAGCGCTTCTCGCCCAGCCGCTCACAGTAGGCAGCCAGGGCGTCGAGATCGAAGTCGAGCAGATTGACCGATTCGGTCGTCATGGGGTCGGCCTGTTTGCAGCTCAGCGGCTGTAGACGTTCATGCCGGGGAAGAAGAACGCCACTTCGACAGCAGCGGTTTCTGCGGCGTCAGAGCCGTGCACGGCGTTGGCGTCGATCGAGTCGGCGAAGTCGGCGCGGATGGTGCCCTTCTCGGCCTTCTTCGGGTCGGTGGCGCCCATCAGGTCACGGTTCTTCAGGATGGCGCCTTCGCCTTGCAGGGCCTGGATCATCACCGGGCCGGAGATCATGAAGTTCACCAGATCGTTGAAGAACGGGCGAGCCTTGTGGACGGCGTAGAACTGCTCGGCTTCAGCGCGCGACAGGTGCACCAGCTTGGCAGCGGCGATCTTCAGGCCAGCGCCTTCGAAACGGGCGTAGATCTGGCCGATGACGTTCTTGGCAACGGCGTCGGGCTTGATGATGGAAAGAGTGCGTTCAATCGCCATAAAGTGCTCCTGATTCGGATTCATTGAAAAGACAACCGGGCCTGCCTGTCAAAGCGGGCAGACCCCTATGCCGGAAAACCCTGCATTCTAGCGGCGGCCACCCCGGCGATTGCCGCCACCCGGACGGGTGAAATAGGCATCGGCGCCGATGTAACCCACCGAGGTCTGCATCGGGTCGGGCTGCTTCGGGCCTTGCCCCTTGCCACCGCGAGCCTTGCCCCCGCTATCGCGCTGCTGAGACTCGTCGCTCGGGCGACCAAAGCCGGCGGAGATGCGCTTGGAGCCACTGGCGAAGCGGCGGTCGAAGGTCTGCTCCAGCGGATTGGGGATGTGCATCGGGTCACCGTCCTCGAAGTCTTCCCCGTGCTCGCGGCGCTCCTCGCGCGGCTTGTTACGACGATCATCGCGACGCTGCGGTGCCTGTGCCTCTGCTCCGCCTTGCGGACGGCCGCCCCGCTGCGGCTGACCGCCGCCGGGACCGCGCCCCTGGCCGGACTGCTGCTGTCGAGCGCCGGCGTTGTTACCGCCCTGCCCCTGCTGCGCCCCGCCCTGCCGGCCTCGGCCCTGCTGATCACGATCGCGACCCTGACCCCGGTCCTGCTGGCCTCGGCCACCCCGCCCTTGCTGAGCGTTGTCGCCGCCACGCCCGCCCTGCTGCTGGCGCTCGCCGCCAGCAAGGTGAACGATCTGGCGCACATCGGCCTCGCCGAGTTCCACCCAGACGCCGCGCTTGAGCCCGCGCGGCAGCACCACCGAGCCGTAGCGAATGCGGATCAGCCGGTTGACGGTCAGGCCCACCGCCGCGAAGAGCTTGCGCACCTCGCGATTGCGGCCTTCATGGATCACCACCTGATACCAGCGGTTGACCCCTTCACCGCCGCCGCCCTCGATCGAGGTAAAGGCAGCGGTCTGGCCGTCGATCTCGACACCTGCCAGCAGACGAGCCTTGGCCTCGTCTTCCAGCGTGCCGAGCACACGCACCGCGTACTCACGCTCCACACCAAAGCGCGGGTGCATCAGCCGGTTGGCCAGATCGCCCGAGTTGG
>DALYHR010000039.1:0-12468 GCA_031970775.1 Burkholderiaceae bacterium
ATCTGTGCGACACCATGCTGCACGGCAGCCTGTGCGCGATGGGCGGGATGACGCCTTATCCGGTGCTGTCCGCGCTGGATCACTACCCCGATGATTTCTCGTCCCCGTTCGGATCGGTCAGGGACGTTTCCGGGAGCCCGACATGAGCTGCTCACACCACGGAACCCGCGAGATCGACTACGGCACCCCGGCCAGCGCCAGCTCCGAGACGGTGGCGCTGACCATCGATGGCTTTGCGGTGACGGTGCCTCAGGGCACCTCGCTGATGCGCGCCGCCATCGACGCCGGCATTCAGGTGCCTAGGCTGTGCGCCACCGACATGCTCGACCCCTTCGGCTCGTGCCGGCTGTGTCTGGTCGAGATCGACGGCAGGCGCGGCTATCCGGCCTCCTGCACCACCCCGGTCGAGGCCGGCATGGTGGTGCGCACCCAAAGCCCGAAGTTGCAGAAGCTGCGCCAGGGGGTGATGGAGCTGTACCTCTCCGACCATCCGCTCGACTGCCTGACCTGCGCGGCCAACGGCGACTGCGAACTGCAAACCCAGGCCGGCGTGGTCGGGGTGCGCCAGGTGCGCTACGGCGTCGGTGCGACTCCGGTAGCGGGTGTGAGCGGGCAGCATCACCTCGACGCCTGCCCGGACGAGTCCAACCCCTATTTCAGCTATGACCCGGCCAAGTGCATCGTCTGCAACCGCTGCGTGCGCGCCTGCGAAGAGGTGCAGGGCACCTTTGCGCTGACGATCTCGGGCCGGGGCTTTGCCTCGCGGGTCTCGCCGGGCATGGACGAGCCCTTTATGGGCAGCGAATGCGTCAGCTGCGGCGCCTGCGTGCAGGCCTGCCCGACCGCCACCCTGATCGAAAAGACCGTGATCGAAGCTGGTCAGCCCGAGCACAGCCAGATCACCACCTGCGCCTACTGCGGTGTGGGCTGCGGCTTCAAGGCCGAGATGAAGGGCGCGCAGGTGGTGCGCATGGTGCCGTGGAAGGACGGCCGCGCCAACGAGGGCCACGCCTGCATCAAGGGCCGCTTCGCCTGGGGCTACGCCACGCATCAGGACCGCATCACCAAGCCGATGATCCGCGCCAAGATCACCGACCCGTGGCGCGAGGTGAGCTGGGACGAGGCGCTGAGCCACGCTGCCAGCGAGTTCCGCCGCATCCAGGCGCAATACGGCCGCGATTCGATCGGGGGCATCACGTCGAGCCGCTGCACCAACGAGGAAACCTATCTGGTGCAAAAGCTGATCCGCGCAGCCTTCGGCACCAACAACGTCGATACCTGCGCGCGGGTCTGCCACTCGCCCACTGGCTATGGCCTGGGTCAGACGCTCGGCACTTCGGCCGGCACCCAGACCTTCAAGTCGGTCGAGCAGGCCGATGTGATTCTGGTGATCGGCGCCAACCCCAGCGAAGGCCACCCGGTGTTCGGCTCGCGACTGAAGAAGCGGCTGCGAGGGGATGCCCAACGTTCTGGGGCCCGGCTGATCGTGATCGACCCGCGCCGTATCGAACTGGTCGACAGCCCGCACGTTCACGCCAGCCAGCATCTGCAGCTTCGCCCAGGCACCAACGTCGCGGTGATCACGGCGATGGCCCATGTGGTCGTCACCGAGGGGCTGGTCAATCAGCCTTATGTGGCCGAGCGCTGCGATGCCAAGAGCTTTGCCGAGTGGAGCGAGTTCGTCGCCCGTCCCGAGAACTCGCCCGAGGCGCTCGAAGCCGTCAGCGGTGTGCCGGCTGCGCTGCTGCGCGAGGCCGCCCGGCTCTACGCCGCCGGGCCCAACTCGGCGATCTATTACGGCCTGGGTGTGACCGAGCATGCGCAGGGCTCGACCATGGTGATCGGCATCGCCAATCTGGCGATGGCCTGCGGCATGGTCGGCCGCGAAGGGGTGGGCGTAAACCCGCTGCGCGGCCAGAACAATGTGCAGGGCAGCTGCGATATGGGCAGCTTCCCGCACGAGCTGCCGGGCTACCGCCACATCAGCGACACGACGGTGCGCAGTCTGTTCGAAGGCGCCTGGGGCGTGACGCTCAACCCTGAGCCGGGGCTGCGCATTCCCAACATGCTCGATGCCGCGCTGGAAGGCAGCTTCCGGGGCATCTACATCCAGGGCGAGGACCCGGCGCAGTCCGACCCCGACACCCAGCACGTCGCTGCGGCGCTGGCCCGCATGGAATGCGTGGTGGTGCAGGATCTGTTTCTCAACGAGACGGCGCAGTACGCCCACGTCTTCCTGCCCGGCGCCTCGTTCCTGGAGAAGGACGGCACCTTCACCAACGCCGAGCGGCGCATCAGCCGGGTGCGGCAGGTGATGCCGCCGCTGTCGGGCAAGGCCGACTGGCAGGTGACGCTGGCGCTGGCCAAGGCGCTGGGCTATGAGATGCACTACGACCATCCGAGCCAGATCATGGCCGAGATCGCCGCGCTGACCCCCAGCTTTGCCGGGGTGAGCTACGAGAAGATCGACCGACTCGGCAGCGTGCAGTGGCCCTGCAACGACTCGACCGACGAGGCTGGCACGGCGACCATGCACGTCGGCCACTTCGTGCGCGGCAAGGGGCGCTTCTTCGTCACGCAGTACGTCGCCAGCGACGAGAAGGTGACACGGCGCTTCCCGCTGATCCTGACCACCGGGCGGGTGCTGAGTCAGTACAACGTCGGCGCGCAGACCCGCCGCACCGCCAACAGCCAGTGGCACGACGCCGACCGGCTGGAGATCCACCCGCACGATGCCGAGGAACGCGGCATCCGCGACGGCGACGCGGTGCGCATCGCCAGCCGCTCGGGCGAAACGGTGCTGGAAGCGCAGGTCAGCGAGCGCATGTTGCCCGGCGTGGTCTACACCACCTTCCACTTCCCTGATTCGGGGGCGAATGTGATCACCACCGATTCCTCCGACTGGGCGACCAACTGCCCGGAATACAAGGTCACTGCGGTGCAGGTCAGCCGGGTCGAAGGGGCTCAGGCCGCGGGGGAAGCTGCGGGTCATGTCGTCAGCCCCTGGCAACAGCAGCACGCCCGCTTCCACGAGGATCAGATTCATCTGCTCGAACAGCGCCGCGACGCCGGGCAGGGAGGTCAGCCGTGAGCCATGACATGAGCGATGACATGAGCGCAGAACGAGACACGCATGGCGACTCGCGCCTGGCCTCGCTGGTGCGGCAGGCCAATCGCATCGGTGACTTCTTCGCTGCCTGGCCCGACCGCGCCGAAGCCCTCGACGGCATTGCGTCGCATCTGCACAAGTTCTGGGAGCCGCGCATGCGCCGGCAGATCTACTCTCACCTCGACAGGGCAGCCGGCGAGGGCCTGAGCGATCTGCTGTTGCAGGTGCTGCGCGAGCGGCGGGCGGAGCTGGAGCCGGCGAAGGCGTGAATTCAGCCCTCGACGACAGCGACTGAGCGGTCGCAGGATGGGGCATCGCTGACACGGTGTCTGCCCCATGACTGCTCGACCGCTTGCTGCTTCTTCGCGTCTTTCCCGGTGGACCGGCGCTGCGGTGCTGCTGCTGGCGCTGTCGGCCTGCAGCGGCGGCGGCTCGACGGGTTCAGCGGCAGACACGGCGGCTCTGAACACCGCGCTCTCGACCGGGGACGCTTCGGCCCTGTCGTTGTCAGCCGCACAGAGCGCGGTGAGCGCGCAGTTGCAGGATCAGATCGATCGGTCTGCCGCAATGCGGTTGGCGCTTTACGGTGTGACCGCGGACGGCACGGCGTTGCCGGACAGCCTGAGCGGTATCGACTGGAACCCGAGCCACGACTCCTCGACCTTCACCGTGCTCGATGGCGCCCGCAACGCGGTGATAGCGGCGGGCAACTGGCGCTATGTCGACAGCACGGCCGGTTCGGGGCAGGTGCTGGCCGTGACCGGGCAGATGCCAGTTGGCTCTGCCGGGGCCGGAGCGCGTTATGCCGCCTTCGGCGGCAATCCGCTGGCCGTGCCGGGCAATGCGGCGATGGATGCGCTGATGCGCAATGTGATCGGCTGGCTGACGGCGGGCAAGAGCAACGGTTCGGGGTTGCGGGTGGTGACAGCGCATCTGCCCGGGCAGAGCACCTACTGGTTCCCGCATGAGCCCAAGGTGCGCAACTGGCTGGCGGCGCAGTACCCCGGCGTGACGATCAACGGCCAAAGCGCGGCGGCGGCCACTGCCGCAGGCGCGCCCGACGACAGCTGCGACGGTGATCGTCTCGATGCCTGTTTGCAGGGCGCTGATCTGCTGGTGATCGGGCGTCAGCAGGGCCCCAACGTGGGCAACAGCAGCACGCTCGATGCCTATCCGGCCGGCTACGACGGCACCACGATCAGTCTGGCGCTCGACCGGGCGCAGGCGCGCGGGCTGCCGGTGCTCTACCTGCACCACTACCGCGACGCCAACGACCTGGCCAGCCGGATGCTGGACCGCTTCGGCCTTTCGGTGTCGAGCAACTACTGGGCGCAGGAAGGGCTCAAGGGCTGGAGCGGCATCAGCCTGCCCGCCGCGCCGGCCGGAGTGGCTGAGTTGCAGGCGCTGGTCGGACGGCTGGAGCAGGGCGGCTTCACCACCACCTGGAGCGGCTGCGTCAACGATCTGGGCCGGGTGCGCTGCGAAGCCTCGGGCGCCGGGCCGGGTGACGTCGCGTTCATCAGCGAATTTCTCACCCCGGCGGTGGCGCTGCGTTCCCGGCTGCGGGCGCTGGATGCGCGCGGACTGGCGCTGTTTGCCACCCCGGGCTACGAGCTGGAAAAGCGGCTGGTGCTGCTGGGCGACAAGTACCGCGAATCGGTCAGCTACCCGATGAGCAAGGAAAGCGCCGGGCAGGCGTTCTTCCGCGCCTACTTCTCGGACCTGACGGCCTATATCAACCGCGCCAGCAACACGGTGGCTCGCAATCTCGGCAGCTTCTCCGGCACCTTCGCGGCCGGGACGCCGACGCTGTCGCGCCGGCTGACCGAGACCGCCCCGCTTAGCGGTCAGCGCGAGGTGATGACGGGGCTCTACGCCCTGCCGGGCCGCAGCGTCACGCTGACCCGGTTGGATGCTTCCGCCGCTGCGGTGACGGTCGGGCTGAACATGCTGCGCGACACCACCCATGTCTACAACACCTACGACCGGCCGACGATGCTGGCCAGCCCGCGCGTGAGCCTGGCGGCCGGCGGCTCGCTGACCCTGACCAGCCCCTTCGGCGGCCCGGTCTTCCTCTTCATCGGCGCCGATCCGGCTGCAGGAGCCGTCGAGGTTCAGGTCGATGGCGTCATCACCCATCCGGTGTTGCGCAACGCCGCCGACCCGGCACAGGTGGCTGCTTTCGAGGCCGAACTGGCCAGCACGCCGACCCATTGGGTCGGGGTGGCCACCGATGCGCTGACGGTGCATTCCAACCTCGTCAAGTTCCGCCAGACCCTGAGCAATGCGGGCAACGACCTGCCGAAGCTGGCGGCCGAAATCGATCGCTACATGGTGCGCGACACCTACGAGCTGGCCGGGTTCTGGGCCTCGAGCGGCACGCTGAGCCTGGCACCTGCGGTGCTGAGCTTCTGCCAGAGCGCCGGCTGGGATTGCAGCGGTCCGCAGCACCGCCGCGACGTGATGCAGCACGTCATCGCCGACGACTGGGCCAACTGCGGCGCCGGCTGCTCCGGCAACCCCTACGACCAGAGCTGGGCGCTTGATCCGCTGGGCTGGGGCGAGACCCACGAAATCGGCCACAACCTGCAGCGCGACCGGCTCAACATCTACGGTGGCCTGTCGACCGAGGTGTCGAACAACCTCTTTCCGATCCACAAGCAGATCATGGCCAACCGGGTTGCCGCTCGGCCGGTACCGCTGCGTCGCGGTGGCAATGGCACCCGGGCAGCGTTCGATCAGCTCCAGCTGGCGCTGGCGACCGCGGACCCGGCTGCAGCGATGCATGCGGCGATCTGGACCGACCCGACCTATGGCGCCAACGGTGCGGTGCGGCTGGTGTTCTACCGGCAGCTGATCGAGTTCGCTCGCCACTACAACTCGGCCTTGAGCGATGGCTGGGAGCTGGTGCCGCTGCTGTATCTGCTGGAGCGCAATCTGACCGCGGCGCTAGCTACCCCGGCGAACTGGACGGGTGTCTCGGCCGGCCTGGGCTTTGGCAGCTACGCCGCGGCGCCGACCGCGATGGATGGCAATGACTTCGTGCTGATCGGGGCCTCGCGCATCATCGGTCGCGACCTGCGACCGTTGTTCGACCTATGGGGCATCACCGTCAGCGCCGAGGCCGCTGCACAGGTCGCGGCCTATGGCCTGCCCGCGGCGGAGCGTCTGCTCTTCCCGATGGCCGATGTCGACGCGGATGGCGCAGCGATCGGTGCGCCGGTCACGATGAGCAGCACAGCGGTGTGGCCGGCCGGGTATTAACTGGATCGGGGCTCAGATCGCAGTCAGTGCCGCGACCCCCGCGCCCACGATCCAGGCTGCGCCGTTGCCGATCAGCACCCGCCGGCCCAGATCGGCCGAGCCGTTGAAGGCAGCTAGAGCACTTTTGACCAGTGAGTTCGAGGCCGCCGCCAGCAGCATGCTGGCCAGGGCGATCGTCAGGGGCAAGGTGTGCTCGCTGCTGCTGCTCAGTCGGCTGACCGAGATCACCAGGGCATCGACGTCGGCGATGCCGGAAACCAGCGCCAGCCCGTAGAGCGCGCCGGAACCGAGGTGATCGTGCGCCGCGCGAGTCAGCACTGCCATCAGACCCAGGAACAGCCCGAAGCCCACCGCGACGCTCAAGTCAAAGGGCGCAGCAACCGGATGTTCGGCATGTCCATTGGTACGGCCGAGGCTCGGATCGGGCCGTTGCCGCCACTGACGCAGCGCCAGCACCACCAGCACGGCGGCGCTGCTCAGCAGTGGCGCGGCAGCGGCTTGTCCGAGTGCCGGGTGCAGCGTGAAGGCCAGCACCCCCATGCGTACGAACATCACGCTGCATGCGGCCAGCGCCCCGGCAGCGGCGGCCTCGAGCAGCTCGGGGCTTTGGCGGCTACGGTGCGCCAGCGCCAGCGTCGCGGCGGTGGACGAAGCCAGTCCGCCGAGCAGGCCGCTCCACAGCAGGCCGCGCTGCGGTCCGCTGATGCGCATCGCCACATGGCCGGCCAGCGACAGCCCCGATACCAGCACCACCGCCCACCACAGCTGATGCGGATTGAGCGCACCGTAGGGCCCGTAGCCGCGGTCGGGCAGCAGCGGCATCACCACCACGGTCAGCACCAGCATCTGCAGGGCTGCGCTGAGTTCGCGGTGCTCGATCAATGCCATCCAGCGGTGCAGGGTCGGCTTGAGATTGAGCAGAACCGCAGTGATCACCCCGACGCCGGCGGCGAGTTCGGGGGCGCCTGCCGCAGCCAGGGCACCGAGCAAAAAGGTCAGCAGCAGCGCCACCGTGGTGGTGGCGCTGAGGTTGCCGTTGAGTCGCACCCTCTCGCGGTAGGACACCGTGCCGATCAGTGCCAGACTGAACAATCCGACTGCCAGCGGGGTCGGACCGAACAACGGCAGCAGCGTGGCACTGATTCCGCCGAGCAGACCGATCAGGCCGAAGGTACGCAGGCCGGCCATGCGGCTGCCGTCGCTCTGGTCGCGCTGCTCCCAGCCGCGTTCCAGTCCGATCAGTAATCCGATGCCCAGGGCCACGGCCAGCCCGCCCAGCATCGCGGTATCGCCGAGGTCGATCGGCAGATGGGGTCCGGAGAGTGGCTGAGTCATGGTGAGCAGATCACAAGGGGCAGACAGCGCCAGTCTGGCCGCCTACACTGCGCCGGTCAATCTGGCAGTCCACGTGACAGGAAGGTTCCCTCATGGCGAAGAAGCCGAGTTCCCCCGCTGCAGGCGCGATCGACGAGATCAATCAGGAGCAGCTCGATACCCTGCTGAACATGAGCCGTCAGGTCTTCGAGAGTATCGAGACCCTGACTGAGCTCAATCTGCAGGCCACCCGCACCGCGCTGGATCAGATCGCCGATCAGATGCGGCAGACCACCTCGGTGCGTGATCTGGAGGCGCTGACTGCCATGCAGACCCGGCTGATGCAACTGGCCCAGGAGAATGCCTTGGCCTATGGTCAGAAGCTGGCCGCACTGGCGGCGGCACCCCAGGGTGAAATCAGTCAGCAGATGGGCGCCCACCTCGTCCAGGCGATGGCCCCCTGGCAGAACCTGCTCAAGGGGCTGACCCCGGCGGCGGGGCAGCGCTGATCAGCAGATGGAACAGATCCTTGGGGTCGCCCGCACCCGCCGGCACCAGGGCCAGCTCCTGACCCAGTCCAAGTTCCTGGCCAAGACGGTGAATCAGCCTCAGGGTCGAAAAGTCCTCCAGCGCAAAACCGACTGAGTCGAACAGCGTCACTTCCCCAGGTAGTTGCCGCCCTGGGGCTTGCCCCGTCAGGATGCGCCACAGCTCGGTCACATTCAGACCGGGCTGCTGCTGGATCTCGCCTTCAACCCGGGTTTGCATTTCCTGCTCGACCACCACGCGGGGGCGCAGGGCGGGGTCGGTCAGCAGCGCCGGATCGAGTTCGGTCTTGCCCGGGCAGTCGCCGCCGACGGCATTGAGATGCTGGCCAGCTTCGATCCAGCCCGGCTGAAGCACGGCGACATGGCGCCGCGCCGCGGTCAGGGTCGTGACGATGTCGGCGCGGTGCACGGCCTCTCGTACCGAGGGGGCGGTCATGACCTTCAGCGCCGGCCAGGGCCGCAGATTGCGCAGCAGCTTGGCGGTGGCGTGCGGGTCGACGTCGTAGACCACCAACTCGTCGATACCGAGCAGCAGATGAAAGGCCAGCGCCTGGAATTCGCTCTGTGCGCCGTTGCCGATCAGTGCCATGCGCCGGCTGCCCGGGCGGGCCAGCACCGAAGCCGCCAGCACCGAGGTGGCTGCGGTGCGCAGCGCGGTGGCCAGGGTCATCTCCGACAGCAGCAGCGGTGCGCCGGTGGCGCTGTCGAGCAGCAGGCCGCAGGCCAGCACGGTCGGCAGGCCGAGCTGCGGGTTATGCGGGTGTCCGTTGACCAGCTTGACACTGTAGTGACGAGCGTCCGCCGCGGGCATCAGTTCGATCACCCCTTCGCTTGAATGCACCGCCAGCCGGGGCACAGCCTGAATTTCGGGCCAGCGCTGGAAGTCCTCGCGCAGGGTCTCGACCAGTTGCCTCAGGAATGCGGCCAGTCCGACGCGCTGCACCAGCAGCGCCATCGTCGGCACATCGATGAATCGGGTGGTTCTCATGGCGACCCCTCCTGCGTGCCGCCGGGAACTTCAAGGGGCAGGGCGCTAGGACAGCGCGGCGCGGGGCGTGATCCGAATCGGGGCGGCTTCGACCAGACGGGCCCGCAGCTGACCGCAGCCACCGTCCACATCCTGTCCAGCCGATTGCCGCAGCTTGGTCAGGATACCGCGGCGATGCAGCGTGCGGGCGATCTCGGCGGCGCGTTCCCACGAAGGCCGGCGGTAAGGCAGGTCGGCAACGTCGTTGTAGGGAATCAGGTTCATCAGCGCGTAGCGGCCCTTGAGCAGCCGCTCGATGCCGTCGATCTCATCGGGCCCGTCATTGACGCCGTCGATCAGGGTCCATTGCACCTGCAGCGGATAGCCGGTGGCGCGGGCGTAGTCGTCGGCCAGCGCCATCAGCTCCTCGGGGTCGATGCGCGGCGCCTTGGGCAGCAGCCGGGCGCGCAGCTCCGCCTTGGACGAGTGCAGCGACAGCGCCAGTGCCGGCTTGACCTGGCCTTGCGGCAGGCGCTCGAAGGCGCGGCGGTCGCCGACAGTGGAAAACACCAGATTCTTGTGGCCGATGCCGCCGCCGGTGCCGAGCAGCTCGATCGCCTCCAGCACCGCGTCGAGGTTGTGCGAGGGCTCGCCCATGCCCATGAACACCACCTTGTTGACGGCGCGGCGCTGCCGGGCCAGGGCGACCTGCGCGACGATTTCGGCGCTGCCGAGTTGCCGCAGCAGGCCGTCGCGTCCGGTCATGCAAAACAGGCAGCCGACGGCGCAGCCCACCTGGGTCGAGACACATAGGCCGCCGCGCGGCAGCAGCACGCTCTCGACGCTCTGGCCGTCGTGCAGGCTGACCAGCAGCCGCTCCGAACCATCCTCGCCGGGGTGACTCGAATGCAATTGCGCCAGCGCATCGAACTGCTGGCGGATCTGCGGCAGTTGCTCTCGCAGCGCCAGCGGCAGAAAGTCCTCCGGTCGGCGCTTGCCGCCGTCGAGCGGCAGGGCCTGCGCCCAGGCGCGAAGCAGGCGGTTTTCGTGGATCGGTTTGGCATCGAGCGCACGCAGCCGGTCACGCCAGTCGGCGATCGTCAGCGGCAGCGGGGAAGCGGGCGAAGGGAAGGTCATCGAGGACTCGAATCAGGCTGCTAACGGACGACAGGTGGACAATGCGGCCGCGATGATGACAGCACACGACGACCCCGGCATGCCGGACCCTGAGCAGGCGCCCACGCCGGACCCGACTCGACAGCTGCCGGTGATGGTGCGACAGGGCTCCTTGCCGCCTGCACAGTCGGTAGATACCGTTGCCGAAGAGGTGCCGGTGGCGCTGGTCTACAACGGATTGGCTCACGCCGTGATGATGGCCAGTCCGACCGATCTGGAGGATTTTGCCGTCGGTTTCTCGCTGAGCGAAGGCATCCTGGCCACCGCCGACGAATTGCTCGATCTGGACTGTCAGGTCGAAACCACCGCAGAAGGCCGGGTCGGACTGACGCTGATGCTGTCCATCACCACGCGCCGCATGGTGCAACTCAAGGAGCGGCGCCGCACCCTGGCGGGCCGAACCGGCTGTGGCCTGTGTGGTCGCGAACGCCTCGAGGACGCCATGCGCCCGCCGACGCCGCTCGACCTTGAATGTGAGACCGACTGGCCCCGGTTGTCCTTGGCTGCCCTGGAGTCCGCCGCCAATGCGTTGGCGCAGCGCCAGACCTTGCAGGCGTTGACCGGGGCTTGCCACGCAGCTGCCTGGTGTCGGCCGGATGGTTCGATCGATCTGATACGCGAGGATGTCGGGCGCCACAACGCCCTGGACAAGCTGATTGGTGCGCTGGCCCGTCGTCGCGAGGCCCGGGATGAGGAGCCTGGTTCGCACGGCCCCGGCTTTGCCCTGATTACCAGCCGTGCCAGCTACGAGATGGTCCATAAGGCAGCAACGGCTGGCATGCCAGTGCTGGCAGCCATCTCGGCGCCGACCGGGCTGGCAGTGCATACCGCCAGCGAGGCCGGTCTGACACTGATCGGCTTTGTGCGCGGCCAACGGGCGGTGGTCTATGCCCACCCGCAACGACTGGCTGACTGACCCTGTGCAGACCTCCTGCGCGGCTCAGCTTGCGCCGACCAGCGATCCGAATTTGTCGAGCGTGTCGCGGGGCAGCGGCTCGAAGCCCTTGAAGCGCAGGTCTTCCAGCACCTTCTGACCGGCCGGGTCAGTGCTCATGCCGCAGAGGATGCCCTGGATCAGCTCGTACTGGTGCTCCAGCTCCGGCGCAATGCAGAAGCAGTGGAACGCCTGCTGATTCTTGGTCTCAGCGATGCTGTGCAGGGCTTGCTTGGAGGTTGTGCCCAAGCCGTTCCAGGTCTCGTTGAAGACGAAACCAAGATCACACTGACCATTGATCACGGCCTGCGCGGCCTTGAGGTGGTTACCGACGAACTGGAACTCCACATCCTTGAGGGTCAGGCCAACCTGCTCCAGCATGGTCATGCCCAGGAAGTGAACGATCAGCTTGTCGGTGGCTGAAGCGATCTTGACCGGGCGCTTGGTCGGCACGCCTTCGCCCGTCCGGGCCACGATGTGGGTTTCGTCAAAGGACCCAACCGGTTTGGCAACTGGCAGAAAGCCAAGTTGCTGTCCGTAACGCATGGCGCTGAACGGGTTTGCATAAACGATCTGAAAACCGCCGGCGAGAACCTTTTCTCGCTCCTGATTGAAATTTTCCTCAGGCTCGAATCGAATGGCGTGATTCAGTCGGCGCTGGATATAGGTATTGATCAGAAACCAGCCAGCGATGTTCTTTGCAGTATCGTGAGGGCACACTGACATGTGGTAACGGTCGATCATCTCATCTCTCCATCGCGTGATAATGGGCAGGTGCCTTCTAAAAGGCAGTTCGGAAAATGATTATTTCCAGGGTGTCGGACGATCGATAATCGCCTCTAGGAACCTGAAGCGTGCGCATGCTATATCAGTCGATCTCACTGAAGGCAATAATATTTAACGAATCGCTCGACTTCTGTCCCGAGCTGTTTGATATGTGACAAAGTGGGAGTCATGATTTCATGATGCGAAACCGCAACGCCGCTGGCGCGTCCTGATCACGCGACACAAGGTAAGGCTTCCGTCCTGGGGGGCCCAAGATCGAGGCTGAGTGAAGGCCAAGGCGCGCCCTACGCGCTGCTTCACGGGTGATCCGGGTGCAACCGATGGCTTGATGCCGGTGTGCCGGCTGGATCTGACCCGAATTTGGCCTGTC
>DALYHR010000040.1:0-12462 GCA_031970775.1 Burkholderiaceae bacterium
TGCACCTTGTGTTGCCAGAACAAACTGGCACGGGTGCGCGTGGTAGGGCGCGCTTCACCAACGTACTGATCGCCCGTGATCAATCCGGAACCATCCAGGATCGAGACCACCTTGTAGGGATCGGTGTGGTAGCCACTGCTGAAGCCCAGACTGGCATTGAACTGGGTCAGCCAGCGGCGCGTCATCACTTGGGTGACTCCGCCGATCAGTTCGAGCGCCACCCGGCGTTGGGCCTCGACTTCGCCAGTCGGCTGGGTGGTGATGGGCTGCAACTCCTTGGGCAGACCCTTGGGCGAGATGAAATCCAGCTCCAGACTGCCGCCGTAGCTCAGCGTGGTGTTCTTGTTGTTGTAGTCCCGCGAAACCGCCGCATTGCCAGAGAACGAAGTGAAGTCGGACTCGAAGGAGGCATTCAGGCCGGTGGCCAAGCGGCGGTCCTGACCCCAAGGCCGATCGAGAGTGCCGCCGAAGGCAACTCGGAAATCCTTGAAGGCCGGATCGAACGGAATCTTGCGGGCTTCGGTGGTGTAGCTGCCGTTGCCCGACGGACGCGTGAAGGTCTGTGGGGTTTGCTGCGGAGCCGCTCCATTGGGCGAGGCACCCGACAGCGTATCCAGCGTGGCGCGCAGCGACAGGATTCGATCCTGAGCATCGGTATGGCGGGCGAACACCATCGGCTCGAAGGCCTTGACCCGACCGTCGGCCTCCTGATAACTGTAAGCCGCTGCATCGACCTGCCAGGGCTGATCGCCTCTGAAATGAGACGTCAGTGCCTCGGGTAGTTCCAGCGCCTGTACTTGACCGGCACCGCCGGCGAGCAGACTGCCCGCAGCAGCGGCCAAGGCCAGTCGCAGGGATGCAACCACAGGAGTGTCTGAAGGAGAGGTCATAGGGCGCAGCAATCGGTCAACGACAAAGCGCGCCGATCATGCCGTCCCAGCGTTTCGGGTGCATTGCCCGACCCTTAATGATCGGGATCGGAGCGTGACGGACTGTCGAAGATCAGGCATCCATGCACGCTGGCATGCAGCGATGCATAGAACGCGGCGGTGAAGGCCAGCAGGATCGGCACGATCAGCAAGGCAGCCAGATCCCCCGAGCCAAGCATCGGGATCAGCGCAGCCAGTGTGATCGAGACCAGCACGTTGGCACCGAACCAGCCCAATCCGAACAAGGTCATGGCGCGTAGGTTGCGAAGGCTGGCCAGGGCGCTGGCAAATAGCGCCTTGACCACCCCGGTGTCGGTGAGGTGGATGATCACCGGTGCGTGCCAGAACAGCAGCGACAGCGGCACCATCAGGGTCAGCCGCAGCAGCAAGCCGGCCTGGGCCGCGTTCTGTGCGGCACCCAGTGCGGCCGAGTCAGGGGCTGTGCTGGCAGGCTGAGGGTCCAGGCTGGCCTGAAGCTGAGACTGGAATCCTGGGTCGATCCAATCGGCCAGGACCAGCAGCAGGATCGCCACCAGCGCATGCAGCGAACCCAGCACCAGCAGTCGTCGTCGCACCAGGGGGGAATGCATCAGCGGACTGATCAGTCCGATCGGCAGGGGACGAACGCCCTTGAGCAGTTGATCGGTCCCCGCGACCCAGCCTGCGCTGAAGGTCGGCATCAGGGCCAGCGCCAGAATGGGGCCGATCCGGGGAATGCCCAGAAGCAGTCCGAGCCCGAACAGCATGAAGCCGGCCCAGGCAACGTGGCTGAGCGTTTCGCGGCGCAACAGGATCAGGCCGGATCGCATCCACTGCAGACCCTCCAGGGCGGGGGCGGTACGAAGGAGCATGGTGGTGTGGCCTGGGCGTTAGCGCAGCCAGTGCCAGGGGGTCTCGATGCGGGCGCGCAGGATGCGCTCGAAATGCGTCGGATCGTGAGCCTTGAGCAGGCTCGCTTCCCGCGGGCAGTGGAGATCCCACAGCCGGGAGGTCCAGAACCTCAAGGCTGCGGCGCGCAGCAGCGCCGGCAACAGCAGTAACTCGTCGGGCGTGAGAGGCCGTTCGGTGTCATAGGCGGCGAGGAAGGCCTCGGCGCGGTCTTCCATCAGTCGACCGCTATCGAGATCGACGCACCAGTCGTTCAGACAGACCGCCACGTCGAACAGCCAAGTGTCAACGCCAGCGAAATAGAAATCGAAGAAGCCGCTGAGCTGTTCGGCTCCGGCCGGACCATCGAACATGACGTTGTCGCGGAACAGATCGGCATGGATCGGTCCGGTTGGCAGCCGGGCAAAGGCCGGCGAGGCTGCCAGGTGTTGCTGGAAGGCCAACTCGTCGGTGATCAGAACTGCCTGGGCGGGGTCCAGATAGGGCAGCAGCGTCGGAATGGTGTCGGCCCACCAGCTCAGACCGCGAAGATTGGGTTGGTGGCGCGGGTAGTCCTGGCCAGCCAGATGCATGCGGGCCAGCATGGCGCCCACCTGACGGCAGTGATGCGCCGCAGGGGCAAGCTGATGACCGCCGCTGAGCCGGTTGACCACAGCCGCCGGCTTGCCGCAGAGCGAATGCAGCAGCGTGCCCGTGGCGTCGGGTTGCGGTGCCGGCACCGGGATGCCTCGGCGTGCCAGATGCTCCATCAGATGGAGATAGAACGGCAGTTGCTCGGCACTGAGGCGTTCGAACAGGGTCAGCACCCAGTGCCGGGCCGTTGATTCGCCCGCATCCTTCGCGTCGGGTCGCGGGCTCGGTTGCGTCGTGAGGAAGTAGTTGGTGTTCTCGATGCCCGAGCTGATACCCCTGAGATCGACCAGTACGCCGAGTTCGAGGTGTTGAACCAGTTGTTGGGCCGCCTCGGCGGACACTTGGGTGAATACAGCCATGTCTTTTGCGGGGAGTGACCGGCTGATATTGCCGGTGTCGAGGCCGAGGGCACTCCGAAAGGGGGGCCGGCAGGCAGGGCCGGCGCGCGCGAGCCGTGATTGTAGGGGGTTGCCATGCGGGCATTGGCGGGCTGGCCTGGGCCTTTGGTGCACACTCACGCCTTTGGGGCGCACTTCGACCAGCCGCCGGCTGGTTCCCAGAAGCGCTCCTGCTGTACCGATTTGCTCCTGCGCTTTGGCGCACTTTGCGCACCAAGATGATGACTTGCACTGCACCTTCCCCCAGCACTGCGGCGGCTCAGCCGATCCAGATCCACCGGCCTGCTGACAAGGCCGCTGTCGACAGCACGGGTCGCTGGTCGGTTGAGGCGATCGAAGCCCTGTTCGCGCTGCCCTTCAATGACTTGATGTTGCGGGCCCAGCAGGTGCATCGTGAGCATTTCGATGCCAATGAGGTGCAACTCTCGACGCTGCTGTCGATCAAGACTGGCGGCTGTCCGGAGGACTGTGGCTACTGCCCGCAGTCGGCTCACCATGAGACCGGGCTGGAAGCCTCCAAGATGATGGACCGTGATGCGGTGATGGATGCAGCCCGCTCGGCGCGAGAGCAGGGGGCCACACGCTTTTGTATGGGGGCGGCCTGGCGGGCGCCCAAGGACCGCGACATCGAGAAAGTGGCCGAGCTCGTCAAGGGGGTCAAGTCGCTGGGCATGGAGGCCTGCTGCACCCTCGGCATGCTGTCTGACACGCAGGCCCGCACCCTCAAGGACGCCGGGCTCGACTACTACAACCATAACCTTGATACCGCTCCCGAGGCCTACGGCCGGATCATTTCGACCCGCGACTATCAGGACCGGCTCGACACGTTGTCACGCGTGCGCGATGTAGGGCTGTCGGTGTGCAGTGGTGGCATCGTTGGCATGGGTGAAAGCCGCCGCGAACGCGCCGGCCTGATCGCACAACTGGCCAATATGGATCCGTATCCCGAATCGGTGCCGATCAATGAACTCGTCCAGGTCGAGGGCACTCCGCTGCACGGCACCGACAAGCTCGATCCGCTGGAATTCGTGCGCATGATCGCCGTCACCCGTATCACCATGCCCAAGGCCCGTGTGCGGCTGTCGGCAGGTCGGCAGTCGATGAGCGAGCCGGTGCAAGCCCTGTGCTTCCTGGCCGGGGCCAATTCGATGTTCTACGGTGACAAACTGCTGATCACGGGCAACCCGGAAGCCGAACGGGATCGGGCGCTGCTGGATAAGCTCGGCATGCGCGCCAGCGCAGCCTGAAGCACCACGAGAATCGCGTAGCAGGGAGGCCTTGAGCCCGGCACAGAAGCCACAGGAAGAGAACCTGGCACTGGACTGGGACTGGCACGAAGGGGCACAGCAAGATGATGGGGATCCGGACTGAAGCAATGGAGGGCGTCGGGTCGCCGCGCCGAACCTCGTGGGTGTGGTTCGGGCGTCCGCTGCGCCCGGTGTTGCTGGGATTGCTCGCTGTGCTGATGCTGACCTGGGCCCTGCCTGAGACGGTCGAGGCCAAGCCCAAGGGGGGCAAGGCTTCGGCTACGCGCAATAACTCGGGCAAGAGTGCCGGCAAGGCGCCCGGTGCCAAGGGGCGTCGCGGTGGCAAGGCGGCACCATTGCCGGTCGAACCTCCTCCCACCGCCATGACGGCCGGTCGGCGCTGGCGCGATTGCCCGGAGGAAAACTGTTCCTGGTTCGTCGAGGTTCCGGTTGGCCATTTCCGCATGGGCTCTCCCTTGTCGGAACCCGATCGGGTCGCCGACGAGAGCCCGCAGCACACGGTTCATGTCGGGTATCGGCTCGGTGTGATGGAGCACGAGGTGACTCGGGCCGAATTTGCGGTCTTCGTTGAGGATGCCGAATACGAGATGCCATCGGGGTGCTGGGTCTGGAACGGCACCAAGGTGGCTTTTGACCCGCAGCGTGATTGGCGTAATCCGGGCTTTGCTCAGACCGACCGCGATCCGGTGGTCTGCGTCAATTGGGAGGATACGCAGGCCTATGCGCGGTGGTTGAGTCAATTCTCCGGCGTCGAGTACCGGCTACCGTCGGAAGCGGAATGGGAATACGTGGCTCGCGCCGGCAGTCGCACGGCTTTTTCCTTTGGGGAAGGGGCCGAAGTCTGTCGCCTGAGCAACTCGGCTGACCAAAGCCTGCATGAGGCGCAGCCGGACTGGAATATCGCCGTCACCACCTGCACGGACGGTGTGGCCTTCACTGCGCCGGTCGGGCGCTATGCCGCCAACGCAGTCGGCGTCTACGACATGCATGGCAACGCCTGGGAATGGGTTCAGGACTGCTGGCACAGCAGCTACCTGGGGGCGCCGGCCGACGGCAGCGCCTGGGTGGCCGACTGTCAGGATGAGCGGCGCATCGTGCGCGGTGGCAGCTGGTTTGATCCGCCGCGCTTCCTGCGCTCGGCAAGCCGCAACCGTGCTCCTGCCTCCATTCGGGGGGCGTTGATGGGGTTCAGGCTGGTTCGGACTCTGAAGCCCTGAGGAGCATCACGCCTTCGACGGGCTGACGCTGGCGCAGCCAGTTCATGAAGTCGGTCGGGCACATCGGCCGGCCGAATAGATAGCCCTGAGCGTAGTGACAGCCTTCCTGGCTGAGGAAGTTCCATTGCTCGGGGTGCTCCACTCCTTCGGCGATGATCTGCAGACCCAGGCTCTGGCCCAGGGCAATGATCGCCCGGCAGATTGAGGCATCGCTGGGGTGAGTGAGTACATCGCGCACAAAAGAGCCGTCGATCTTGAGCAGATCCAGCGGCAAGCGCTTCAGATACGACAGCGAGGAGTAGCCGGTGCCGAAGTCGTCGAGCGAGAAGTGAAGCCCGACTGATTTGAGGGCAACCATTTTCAGAATGGCCTCGTCGAGGTTCTCCAGGAAGACGCTTTCGGTGATCTCGATATGCAGGCGGGCCGGGTTGATGCCTGAGCGGTCGATGCGTTCGGTCAGATCGTTGACGAAGTGATCCTGCATGAACTGTCGGGACGACACGTTGACCGCCAGGCTCAGGTCTGCGGTTTCCGGGGCGGATTGCCACTCGATCAACTGTTGCAACGCCAGCTCGATCACCCAATGCCCTAGGGGTTCAATCAGACCGGTGTCTTCGGCAATCGGAATGAAGTCGGCGGGTGAAACCCAGCCGCGTACCGGGTGGTTCCAGCGCACCAGGGCCTCAGCCCCGACGCAGCGGCCGTAGCCGTCCACCTGCGGCTGATAGTGCAGGATGAATTCGCGCCGATTCAGGTCGCGGAAGATGTCGTGCTCCAGATTGAGCCGCTCGCTCAGGCTGGCCTGCATCTCGGGGGCGTAGAAGCGGACCATATTGCGCCCGTCCGCCTTGGCTTGATACATCGCCAGATCGCCGCGCTTCATCACCTCCTCGACACCGTGGTCCTCGGGGCCGAACAAGGTGATGCCGACGCTGGCTGAGCTGCGGTGCTGCAGATGGGTGCCGAGGTGATAGGGCTCGGAGAGGCGTCGCACAATCTGCCAGCCCACATCGGCGGCTTGCTCGGTGGCTTCCTCGGCGGTCTCGCTGAGGTGTTCAAGGAGCACCACGAATTCGTCGCCACCCAGCCGCGAAATGGTGTCGCTGGCGTGGACGCACTGCTGCAGCCGGTGCGACACCTCGACGAGCATGCGGTCGCCCACGTCGTGGCCCATCGTGTCGTTGAGCGTCTTGAAGTTGTCGAGATCGAGGAAGAGCAGCGCGCGGTAAATGCGCTCGTTGCGGGTATGGGAGAGGCGCTGCTGCAGTCGGTCGATCAGCATGCGGCGGTTGGGCAGTTGTGTCAGCGGGTCGTAGAACGCCAGGCTGTGAATCTCTGCCTCGGCTTCCTTGCGATCGGTGACATCCTGGAGCGTGCCCACCGAGCGCAGCGGGTGTCCGGCCGCGTCGTACTGGGTTTCACAGCGAATTTCGACGTGCCGTACCTGCCCCTGATCGACCAGTACGCGGCAGGTGCGATGGAAGGCGCGTCCGTGATCGACCGACTCCCGGTAGGCCAGATCCGCCCCCCAGCGGTCTTCGGGGTGAATCATCGCCAGCAGCGAGGCATAGTTGGCGTCGGTCGGCAGGCTGGGCACTCCCAGCAGGTGAGCGACCTCGTCGGACCATTGCAGGCGATCGTTGCCGATGTCCAGATCCCAGCTGCCCAGCCGAGCCAGTCGCTGGGCGTCGTCGAGCATCTTCTTCTGGCGGATCAGAATCGACTGGGTATGGCGGATGTTGGCGAACGCGTAGATGCCACTGCCCAGGATGCCGATCATCAGCCAGCCGATCAGCTGCAGCATCTCCAACTCGACGCGGTGCTGATCCTGCAGGGCAATCAGGCGGGGTTGTGGGCGCAGCAGGGTCAGCGTCAGCTCACCTTGACCGAGTGAGCGACTTTCGCGAAGAGCCGGAACGGTGCTGTTCTCAACCTGCACCAGTTCAGCCGGCGCAGGCGGCTCGACCTCGGTGCGCCAGGGGTGCATTTCCAGAGTCGGGAATTCATCGCGTCGGTAGAGCTGCTGCCGCTCCTGCCCGGTCAGGTATTGCACGGTGGCGCCAGGAAGCGCCTGCATGAGATGGTGGTTGTCGGGCGATAGCACGATCACGCCATGGCGGTCGCTCAGCAGGGCCTGAGCAGAATCGATCCAGGGGGCGAGATCGGCCACATCGATCTTGACCACCACCATGCCGATAAATCGGCCGCGGTCCTGGATCGGGGCAGAAAAGAAGATGCCGGCTGCACCGGTCTTGCGACCGATGGCGAACTGGATGCCACTGCGACCCTGGCGGGCCTCGGTGTAGATCGGTCGATCGGCGTAATTCACCCCCAGGCAGCCGTTATTGCGGTCGGGACGTCCGGTGGCGATGCAATCCCCCTGTGCATTGCCGATCCACAGCGAAGCCAGCCGAAACTGATCCAGGGCGTGCTGCAGAAACTGATTGAGATGCTGCAATCGGGGATGCTGTGCCAAAAGCTTGCCGCGTTCCTCGACGGGGAGGTCCCGCAATCGGTAGGGGTCGGCCTGCATGGCGAGCACCGAATCGCGAATGCTGTCGTTGGCGGCCAACGTCGCGGCGATGCCTGCTCCCCGTTCCGTCAACGTGCGCTCAATGCCCTGAGCGGCGCTGTCAAGTTGATGACGGGCTTGCAGGGTTTCCTGTGTCAACAGGGTGGAGAGCTGACTGCGATGCTGCTGGCTGGTAAACAGCCAGGACATGAGGGACCACGCGGCCATGGCAATCAGGCACCAGCTGACCAGCCGCATGAACTGCAGCGGATGGCTTTGGCGCAGCCAGCGTCGCGACCGCGGAGCAGCGGGGGTCTCTGAGGCAACAGCCGAGGTCATGGGCGAGGGAAGGTCTGCGCGAGCGAGGCGCCGGGTCGGCGCAGGGAGGGGTTGCCGGATTCTAGGCAGGCCCCTTGTGCTCGCCCGACCGTCGGTGCAGACAGCCCGTCACGGCGTGACAAAGCAACGCGCAGAGTTGACGCACGTCATGAATTCCTGGGGGGACGCCGCAGGGCGCCAGGCACAGGCTCAGAGCGGGCTGCTGAGGAAGGATACCGACCACAGGCTCAGGTTGAACCACAGATGAAGTACCACCGGCACCCGCAGGCGCTGACTCCATTCGATGCTCAGACCCAGCAACAGCGAGACCGGAAAGACCGCCAGCGCCGCCAGCGCGGGGTGGCGCCACAGATGCAGCAGAGCAAACAACACGCTGGTCCAGAGATTGGCCTGAGACAGGCTCAGCCAGCGCCACTGTGGCACCGGGCACCAGGCACCCTGTCCCCAGGGCTGGCGCGCCAGAGCGGGTTGAATGCCACCGCGAAAGACGATTTCCTCTGCGGCGGCTCCGACGACCAGCAAGGCCAGATCCCGCAGCGGATCAGAAGTCGGCAGCCCCAGCCCCATCGAGACCGCAACCCAGGCGATCAGCGGTGAGGCGATCGTGCACACCAGCAGCAATTGCGGCCAGGGGGCGTGCGGGAACGAGGCAGACGGAATCAGCGGGAATTCGGGGCGCATGACAGGGCTGGGCAAGGTCGGCGCAGCTTACGACACGATGCCTAGCTTGATCCTGACGGCCCAGGCTGGGCAATGGCTCCTCGTCGTGCAGTTTGCGGGGCTTATTGCAACGGACCGTGACGGCCGGCGAGTCCGGGGATCGGTAGCACGTCGATGCCTTCCTCGATCAGCTCATGGATCTCGCTGGCGGTGCCATGCCCGCGGATTGAACGCGCTTCGACCTCGCCGTAATGGATCCGGCGGGCTTCTTCAGCAAAGCGATCGCCGACGTTCTCGGTCTGACTCAGCACATGCTCGACAGCCTGGCGCCACAGTGCCTCGACGCTTTGATGTTCCGGGCTCGAGGGCGCGCTGGAGCGCGCTGGCAGGACGGTCTGAGAAGTCTGGGAGGTCGCCGGAGCCGGCTCGGCGCTGCTGCGCAGATTGAGCCGCGGGGCCGAGGGCAGGCGATCGACGCTCACCGAGGCGCAGACCGGGCATTCGATCAACTGGCGCTGCTGCTGACTGCGGTAATCGTCCTCCGAGCCAAACCAGCCCTCGAAGCGGTGACCCGAGGCGCAGATCAGGTCGAGAACCTTCATGGTGCGGCGTCGGGTGCGAGCTTCCAGCTCAGCGGCCAGACACCGGCACGCCACTGCTGCAGCCACAACAAGGCGATCAGGGTCTTGGCGTCGGTGACGGTGCCGTTTTGCACCCAGGCGGCCAGTTCGGCTTCGCTGGCCGTGAAGACGTCGAGAAATTCACCGTCGTCGAGTTGGCGCTGCCCGCTGCTCAGGCCACGGGCAAACCAGATCTCGATGCCTTCGTCGGAGTAGGCGATCGCGTTGTGCAGGACGCCAGCACGGGCCCACTCGCGCGCCTGAAAGCCGGTTTCCTCCTGAAGCTCGCGCATCGCGCACAGCCAGGGGTCTTCGCCGGGGCCGAGTTTGCCGGCGGGAAATTCGATCACGCTGCGGCGCAGCGGATAGCGGAACTGGCGTTCCAGCACCAGGCGCCCGTCGTCCAGAATCGGCACGATCGCCACCGCGCCAGGGTGGACGATGTACTCGCGAAAGGTTTCCTGGCCATCCGGCAGACGCACTCGGTCGGCACGGATCTGCAGAAAGCCGCCCCGCCAGGCTTCTCGCGAGTCGATACAGGTCTCCTGCAGATGCGACTCATCGCTATCGAGCGGAGAAGGGAGGCGGGTCATGCGTGCGCTGCCGGGCGATGACGACGCAGGTAGCGCCAGACAAAGCCAGGGAAGGCCATGGTCAGCAGCACGCAGATCGTCACGGCATAGAACGGCCAGTGCTGAGCGTGCGGCTGACCCTGCCGAGCCTCAATCATCTGGCCGGCCACCAGAACGGCGGCCGAGTAGACCGCCAACTCCAGCAGGCGCCAGGCGAAGCTCTTGGGCGATCGACGCGGCCCGACCAGGAACAGTCGCTCGTTGAGGAAAGGCAGGTTGGCCGCCGCCACCATCAGCACGAGCAGCGGCCAGAACGGGATGCTGTGATCCATGGGGGACTCGGGATTCAGGAAGCCAGGGCCTTGATGATCGACTGTGCGCACAGGGCCATCAGGCCGCCTGGCACCAGACCGAGCACCAGTACCGAAGCGCCATTGAGCGACAGCATCAGGCGAGCATCGGCGTGGGCCTCGATCGGTTCCCAGTCGGATTCGGCCGGCGCATCGAAATACATCACCTTGATCACACGCAGGTAGTAGAAGGCGCCGATCAGCGACATCACCACCGCGAATACCGCCAGACCGATCATCAGGCTGCTGCCGGTGGCAACCAAGGCCTGCAGCACGGCGAGCTTGGCGTAGAAGCCGACCATCGGCGGAATGCCGGCCAGCGACAGCATGAACACCGCCATCACGGCGGCCAGCAGCGGGCTGCGCTTGTTCAGACCGGCCAGATCCCGCAGGTTGTCCGATTCGAAGCCGTGGCGGCTCAGCACCATCAGCAGGCCGAAACTGCCCAGCGTGGTGATCACGTAGCTGATGATGTAGAACATCGCCGAGCTGTAGGCATTGGCCGCCAGACGGGTATGGCCGTCGGCCACGCCCGAGGCCAGTCCCAGCAGGATGAAGCCCATCTGCGCGATGGTCGAGTAGGCCAGCATGCGCTTGAGGTTGGTCTGGGCGATGGCGGCCAGGTTACCGATCAGCAGTGAGGCCACGGCCAGAATCGCCAGCATCTGCTGCCAGTCGGCGGCCAGTCCGAGCATGCCATCGACCAGCAGGCGCATCGCCATGCCAAAGGTGGCGATCTTCGGCGCACCGGCGATCAGCAAGGTCGCAGCGGTCGGGGCGCCGTGATAGACGTCAGGCACCCACATGTGGAAGGGCACGGCGCCGAACTTGAAGGCCAGACCCGAGACGATGAAGACGATGCCGAAGGCCAGCACCTGCGCGTTGATGTCGCCGCGAGCGATGCGCTGGAACACTTCGCCATGGTCCAGGGTGCCGGTGGCGCCGTAGATCATCGACAGACCGTAGAGCAGGAAGCCGCTGGCGATGGCGCCGAGCACGAAGTACTTCATCGCCGCTTCGGTGGCCACGCCATGGTCACGGCGCAGAGCGACCAGCGCGTACAGCGACAGGCTCATCAGCTCCAGACCGAGGTAGACCATCAGGAAGTTGTTGGCCTCGATCATCACCGACATGCCCAGCAGCGAGAACAGGCTCAGCGAGAACAACTCGCCCTTGAGCATGTCGCGGTCGCCGGCATAGCTGCGGGCGTAGACCAGCGTGATCGCCACGGCCACGGTCGAGGCCAGAGCCAGCAGATGTCCCATCGGGTCGGAGACCACCATGCGGTTCATCACATAGGCGGTGGAGCCGTCGGCCAGCAGCATGGCGTGGGCCACGGCCACGATCGCCAGAGAGGCCAGCGTCAGCCAGTAGGTGACCAGCCGGCGCGGATCGACGACGAACAGATCGACGATGGCGACGACGCAGGTCATCACGAGCAGCAGGATGTCCGGTGAGACGGCCTGCCAGTGCGACGAATTCAGCAGCGAGTGCATATCAGTCATCTCGGTTCGTTCAGGGTTTGATCTTGGTCTGGCTGACGTGGTGCATCAGTTCGGTCACCGACACGTGCATCACATCGGTGAAGGGCTTCGGATACAGACCCATCACCAGCACGGCGGCAGCCAGCACGGCCAGCATCAGGAACTCGCGGGCGTTGATGTCGGTCAGTTCGCGCACATGGTCGTTGGCGACGTCACCGAAGTAGACCCGCTTGACCATCCACAGCGTGTAGGCCGCACCGAAGATCAGGGCGGTGGACGCCAGCAGACCGATGGTGAAGTCAAACTTCACGGCACCCAGGATCACCATCCATTCGCCGACGAAACCAGCAGTGCCCGGCAGGCCGCAGTTGGCCATCGCAAACAGCACGGCAAAGGCGGCGAACTTCGGCATCGTGTTGACCACGCCGCCGTAATCCGCAATTTCGCGGGAGTGCATGCGGTCGTAGAGCACGCCGATCGACAGGAACATCGCACCCGACACGAAACCGTGCGAGATCATCTGCACCAGACCGCCGGAGATGCCCAGTTCGCTGAAGATGAAAAAGCCCAGGGTGACGAAGCCCATATGCGC
>DALYHR010000041.1:0-12409 GCA_031970775.1 Burkholderiaceae bacterium
GATGCCGACGTTGGGCCGGAAGCCTTCACGGTCGAGCATAATCAGACCCCAATTTTTTGACTGGGTCGATTATTGCATCGGCCCCGGGCCCGACAAGCCCGCAGCAACCCGAGCCGCCCCCCGGCCGACATCCCTGATCACACCCCCATGAAAGCATCCCAGTTCCTCATCTCGACGCTGAAGGAAGCGCCGGCCGACGCCGAAGTGGTCAGCCACAAGCTGATGATGCGGGCAGGCATGATCCGCCGCCTGGGCGCCGGCATCTACAACTACATGCCGATGGGCCTGCGGGTGATCCGCAAGGTCGAAGGCATCATCCGCGAGGAAATGACTCGCGCCGGTGCCATTGAGCTGCTGATGCCGATCGTGCAGCCGGCCGAGCTGTGGCAGGAGACCGGCCGCTTCGACAAGATGGGCCCCGAGCTGATGCGCGTGAAGGATCGCCACGACCGCGACTTCATCATTCAGCCCACCAGCGAGGAAGTCGTCACCGACATCGCCCGCCAGGAGCTGCGCAGCTACAAGCAGCTGCCGAAAAATTTCTATCACATCCAGACCAAGTTCCGCGACGAGCGTCGCCCGCGCTTTGGCATCATGCGCGGCCGCGAGTTCACGATGAAGGACGCCTATTCCTTCGACCGTGACGCCGCCGGCGCCGCCAAGAGCTACGAGGCGATGTTCGCCGCCTACAAGCTCATCTTCGACCGCTTCGGCCTGCAGTACCGCGCCGTCGCGGCCGACACCGGCGCGATCGGCGGGGATCTGTCGCACGAGTTTCAGGTGATCGCCGACACCGGCGAGGATGCGATCGTCTACTGCCCGACCAGCGAGTACGCCGCCAACATCGAGCTGGCCGAAGCGCTGCCACTGCTGGCCAGCCGTGCCGCACCGGCCCAGGCGCTATCCAAGGTAGCGACCCCGGCCACCACGGTCTGCGCCGATGTGGCCCGCCTGATCGGCGTCGATCTGACCCGCACGGTCAAGTCGCTGGTGCTGGCCACCGACGAACTCGATGCGCAGGGCGTGATCGTCAAGACCACCGTGTGGTTGCTGCTGGTACGTGGCGACCACGATCTCAACGAAGTCAAGGCCGGCAAGGTCGAAGGGCTCAAGGGCGGCTTCCGCTTTGCCTCGGCCGCCGAAATCGAGGCGCACTTCGGCTGCAAGCCGGGCTATTTGGGTCCGGTCGGCATGAAGCAGACGGTCAAGGTCGTGGCCGACCGCACCGTGGCACTGATGAGCGATTTCGTCAGCGGCGCCAACGAAGAGGGCTTCCACCTCGCCGGCATCAACTGGGGCCGCGATCTGCCCGAGCCCGACGTCGTGGCCGATATCCGCAACGTGGTCGAGGGCGATCCGTCGCCGGACGGCCAAGGCGTGCTGGCGATTCAACGCGGCATCGAAGTCGGCCACGTCTTCTACCTCGGCACCAAGTACTCCAAGGCGATGAACGCCACCTTCCTCGACGAGACCGGCAAGCCGGCGCTGATGGAAATGGGCTGCTACGGCATCGGCGTGACGCGCATCCTTGGCGCGGCGATCGAACAGAGCCACGACGCCCGCGGCATCATCTGGCCGGACGCGATCGCGCCTTTCACCGTGGTGATCTGCCCGATCGGCATGGACCGCTCGGAGGCCGTGCGCGAAGCGGCTCAAGCCCTGCATGACGAACTGGCTGCGGCTGGCGTCGACGTGCTGCTCGACGATCGGGGCGAGCGCCCGGGTGCGATGTTCGCCGACTGGGAGCTGATCGGCGTGCCGCACCGCGTGGTCCTGTCCGATCGGGGCCTCAAGGAAGGTCAGGTCGAGTACCAGGGCCGCCGCGACGAAGCCGCGACCAAGGTCGCTGCGGCCGAGATCAGCGCCTTCGTCAAGGCGCGTCTGCAGGGCTGACCCGCGCGTGCGGCTCCCCGCCCGGCGCAGCCTGCTGCGGGCCGCCCTGGCGGCGGGGCTGATCCTGAGCGGCCCCACCGTCCCCACGATCGTATGGGCCGGCTCCCAGGTCGAGGAGCCTCTGGCCGACTCGGTGCGCACCGCTCTGTCGGCCGCCATCGCTCAAAGCGCTCCGCCCCGCCCCGAGTTCAACTCGATTGAGGAGCGGCTGCGCTACCTGCGCTGGCTCGGTGAGATGAGCCCGAAGCTGGCCCGGCGCAAGGCCGATTTCGACGTACGCCGCGAGTTTCTGGAAACCCTCTGGTACGAGAGCCGCCGCGCTGGTCTGGAGCCGACGCTGGTCCTCGGGCTGGTCGAGGTGGAAAGCGGCTTTCGCAAATACGCCATCTCCAGCGCCGGAGCGCGCGGCTACATGCAGGTCATGCCCTTTTGGGCTCGCCTGATCGGCGACGGCGACGCCAGCCGGCTATTTCATATGCAGACCAATCTGCGCTTCGGCTGCGTGATCCTGCGCCACTACCTCGACCGCGAGCAGGGCGATCTGTTCATGGCGCTGGGCCGCTACAACGGCAGCCGCGGTCAGGCGGCCTACCCGAACATGGTGCTGGGTGCGAAGAAACGCTGGGAAGCCCGCTGAAGAACTCCGTGCGATGGCCCCAGGGCAACCGCTAGACTGGCGTCGCGCCCTGCCCCTGCGGCGCCCCTTTTCAGGAGAGCCTCCCGATGGATCCCGGACTCAGCTACGCCGTCACCGCGCTCGGCTTTTTGCTGTGCCTGTTCAGCTTCGCCGTCATCTTCCGGGGGCAGCGCCTGCCCGGCGACGAAGGCAGCCCGCAGGAAATCGAATTCAAGGGCGTCAAGGTCAAGGCCAATTCTGTCGTGACGCTGCTGGTGGTTTCGGCACTGCTGGCGGGTTTCCCGCTCGGGCTGCAAGGATGGCTGGCGTCTCAGCGCGCCTCAACCCCACCGACGACGACCACCGCCACACTGAGCGCCGCAGCGGCCTCTTCCACGGCTGCGGCCGGCACGCTGCGGCTGTTCCTGACCGGGCAGGTGCTCGACGCCTCGGGCATGCAGATCGAGGATGCGCTGGTGCGGATCTTCGACGTGCGCCAGGGCCGGCAGGTTCTGGAAGCTCGCACCGACGGTTTCGGCAGCTTTGACTTCCCGCCGATCGACCTCGGACAGGACGACCGCTTCAAGGTGGTGATGTCCAAGGACGGCTTTCTCGAACAGACCGTGCTGATGGGACCGGGCGGGTCGGTCGGGTTCAACGCAGCGCTGGTGCGCCGCAAAGCAGCCACCCCCGCGTCCGGAGTCGCGCCATGAAGATCCTGACCCTTTCTGTCTCGTCGATCCCAGCCGTGACGGCGGTGGCCCTGATCGCCGGGGCGGTGCAGGCCGCGCCGGTCCAGCCCGTGGTCGTCCGCACCAGCCCGGTCGATCAGGCCGAGCTGGTACTCGTCCCGGCCGGCTCCTTTATCTTCGGCGAGGACAAGGCCAAGGTGCGCCAGCTGGTCGTCGACCGACTCAAGACCGGGTGGGACGCCAACTACGCCACCGAGCCCCAGCGTCAGACCCGCCAACTGCCGGCGTTCTACATCGATCGTTACGAGGTTACCAACGCCCGCTACAGCGCTTTCCTGCGCGCCCGTCCGCAAAGCCGGCCCTCACGCTACGCCAGCTACCCGCAGTTCAACGCGCCGCAGCAGCCGGTGGTCGGCATCGGCTGGGCCGAGGCCTCGGCCTACTGCGCCTGGGCGGGTCGTCGTCTCCCGACCGAGGAGGAATGGGAAAAGGCCGCCCGAGGCACCGATGGCCGCATCTGGCCCTGGGGCAATGAGCCCAACCCGGACTGCTACAACGGCCGCGCCGCCGGGCGCTTCGGTCCGGCACCGGTCGGCACGCATCGCGACAGCGACAGCGCCTACGGTGTCTCCGATCTGGCCGGCAATGTCTGGGAAATGACAGCGACCTCCTGGGACACCCGCACCCACGTCATGCGGGGGGGCTCGTATCTCAACCGTCTGTCCGATGTGCGCACCACCGTACGGTGGTCGCCGGCCGATGAGGCCGAGGGGGCGAAATGGCTGGGCTTTCGCTGCGCGGTCAGCGTTGAGCGGGTCGATTCGGGGCGCTAAAGCCCAACCCAGCTCGTCGGTCGCGCCTGAGTGATGCCGCACAACTGCAAGGCGCGCTCCACCGTCTCGTCAACGAGTTCGTCGATCGTTTGCGGACGGTGATAGAAGGCCGGCAGCGGCGGAAAGATCACGCCGCCCATCTCGGTGACGGCAGTCATGTTGCGCAGATGCGCCAGATTGAACGGTGTCTCGCGCACCATCAGCACCAGACGGCGACGCTCCTTGAGGGTGACGTCGGCCGCACGGGTCAGCAGGTTGTCGCCAAAACCATGAGCCACCGCCGCCAGCGTCTTGACCGAGCAGGGGGCAACGATCATCGCCGTGGTTGCGAAACTGCCGCTGGCGATGCAGGCCCCGACATCGCCGGGGCTGTGCGCCTCGTCGGCCAGCGCTTCGAGCTGATGGCGATCGAGCCCCAGCTCGTGATGAACGTTGAGCACGCCCGCCGGGGTGACCACCAGATGGGTCTTCACCCCCAGGCTGCGGCTGCGTTGCAGCAGCCGCACGCCGTAGACCGCTCCGGAGGCTCCGGTGATACCGATCACCAATCGAAGTTCGGGGGCGGCGGCCTCCACGATGGGCGCTCCGGGAATTGGCCTGATCAGGCCTTGGGCGCCAGCAGCGGCTGCAGTTCGCCCGACTGATACATCTCCATCATGATGTCCGAGCCGCCGATGAATTCACCGTTGATGTAGAGCTGCGGAATGGTCGGCCAGTTGGCATATTCCTTGATGCCCTGACGGATCTCTTCGTCTTCCAGGACGTTGACGGTCTTGGGGTTGGTCACGCCGCAGGCCTTGAGAATCTGCACGGCACGGCCCGAGAAGCCACACATCGGGAACTGGGCCGAGCCCTTCATGAACAGGACGACGGGGTGACCCTTGACGAGGGCATCGATGCGCTGATGAACAGAGGTGGACATGAGAGATCCTGAAATCCTGGAATGAGGCGATGAATTCGGGGCGACCGTCAGCGGTCGCGGCCCGCATTTATACGGCAAAGCATCCGCCCGTGCAGCGGCAGTGGCCGGCCAGATCGTGACGGTGCGTGATGCGGGTGAAGCCCCGTGCCTGCAGCAGCGCAGCCACCGCCGGCCCCTGATCGAAGCCGTGCTCGAACAGCAGCCAGCCCCCGGGTTGCAGATGGACTGGCGCCTGCTCGATCAGATGACGAATCGCATCGAGACCATCCGGCCCGGAGGTCAGCGCCAGCCGCGGTTCGTGGCGCAACGCGGGCAGATGCGGATCGCCTTCAGCGATATAGGGTGGGTTGCTGACGATCAGCTCGAAGGGTTCACAGCCGGCCGACCGAATGGGCTCGAACCAACTGCCCAGCAGCCACCGCACCGTCAGCCCCAGCCGCTCGCCGTTGCGACGCGCCACCGCCAGCGCATCGACACTGACATCCACCGCCGTCACATCCGCCTCGGCCGCAGCACGGCATCGCAACGCCAACGCAATCGCACCGCTGCCGGTGCCCAAATCAAGCACCCGCGGCGCCGGGCTGCCCTGCGTGAGCAACTCCAGCGCCCAGTCGACCAGCGTCTCGGTATCGGGGCGTGGGTCCAGCACCGCCGGAGTCACGTCCAGATCGAGCCCGTGGAACTCGTGCCGGCCGGTCAGATAGGCCACCGGCACGCCGTCGGCGCGGCGCTCCAGCCGGTCGATCCAGCGGCGCGCCTGATCCGGGTCGAGCCGGTCCTGATCATGGGTCAGCAGCCAGGTGCGAGGCCGGCCGATCAGGTCAGCCAGCAGCATCTGCGCATCGAAGCGCTCCACGCCCCAGGCCCGCGCCAGCGCCAGCGCTTCGGCCAGGGTTGGCAGCTCAGCCGGAACGGTCTCTGCGGCGGCCCACGGGCTCATGCCTGCTGCTCCAGTTCAGCCAGCAACTCGGCGGCGCGGGCCTGCTGAAGGGCAGCGATCACCTCGTCGAGCGCGCCATCGACGATCGCTTCGAGCTTGTACAGCGTCAGATTGATGCGATGGTCAGTCAGCCGGCCCTGCGGGAAGTTATAGGTCCGGATGCGGTCGCTGCGATCGCCCGAGCCGATCAGGCCCTTGCGGGTGGCGGCTTCCTTGGCCTGGCGCTCGCTGCGCTCCTTGTCGCGCAGTCGCGCGCCCAGCACCGCCAGCGCCTTGGCCTTGTTGCGGTGCTGACTGCGGTCGTCCTGACACTCGGCCACCAGCCCGGTCGGCAAGTGGGTCACGCGGACCGCCGAATCGGTCTTGTTGATGTGCTGACCGCCGGCACCGCTGGCGCGGAAGGTGTCGATACGCAGATCAGCCGGATTGAGCTGCACCTCCTCGGCCTCGTCGGGCTCGGGCAGCACGGCCACCGTGCAGGCGCTGGTGTGGATACGGCCCTGTGACTCGGTCGCCGGCACGCGCTGCACGCGATGGCCGCCTGACTCGAACTTCAGCTGCGCGTAGACCCGCTCGCCTTCGATGCGCAGCACCGCCTCCTTGTAGCCCCCGAGGTCGGACGGATTGGCCGAGATCAGCTCTGTGCGCCAGCCACGGCGCTCGCAGAACCGCAAATACATCCGCACCAGATCACCGGCAAACAGGGCGGACTCGTCGCCCCCCGTGCCAGCCCGGATTTCCAGAAAGGCGTTGCGCTCGTCGTCCGGGTCGGCTGGCAGCAGGGCCAGATGCAGCGCCTGACCCAGGCGCGTCTGATCGAGCTCGCAGCGGGCAATTTCTTCGGCGGCCAGCGCAGCCATCTCGTCATCGGCGGCTTCCGAGCCCTCTGCATCACACAGGGCACGGGCCTCGATCAGTTCGCGCTCGCAGCGCTCCAGCGCCTGCCACAGCCCGACCAGTTCGCTTAGCCGCGCATGTTCGCGATTGAGCTGCTTCAGCTGCGAAGGCTGTGCGGCCACCGCCGGGTCGGCCAGCGCGGCATCGATCTCGGCCAGACGCAGCTGCTGGCGCTCCAGCTGCAAGCGCAGCACGGGCGGAAGGGACTTCAGCAAGATAGGCGGGTCCGTCGGCGTTCAGTTCGAGGCGTTGTCGCGATCGACATGCTGCGGCGCCACCTCGACCTGTGGACGCTCGCCACGCAGGAACAGGCGTGAGACCGCCTCGATCATGCGGCTGCGCTGCTCGGCATCGGCGTTGTGCAGCTCGGCCATCGCGCCGTGCAGCATCTTCTGCGTCAGGCCGCGGGCCAGGGCTTCGAGCGCAGCATCGACCGAGGCCCCACGCGCCAGTTGCTTGCGGGCCCGCGCCAGTTCGGCGTGTTTCCAGGAGTCGACCTGCGCGTTGAGCGCCTGAATCAACGGCACGGCGCTGCGCTGATCGAGCCAGTGCACGAAGTTCTGCACGCCAGACTCAATGATCGCCTCGGCCTGTGCCACCGCAGCCTGGCGCTTTTCACCGGCGGTCTGAACGATGGTCGACAGGTCATCGACGGTGTAGAGGTAGACGTCGTCGAGCCGAGCGATTTCGGGCTCGATGTCGCGCGGCACAGCCAAGTCCACCATGAACATCGGGCGACGCCGACGGGCCTTCAGGGCCCGCTCCACAGCACCGAGGCCGATGATCGGCACCGGGCTGGCGGTACAGGAAATCACCGCGTCGAATTCATGCAACCGGGCCGGCACTTCTTCGAGGCGCATCGCCTCGGCGCCAAAGTGGTTGGCGAGCTTCTCGCCGCGCTCCAGCGTACGGTTGGCCACCGACATGTGGCTCGGGTTGCGGGCGGCAAAGTGCGTGGCGGCCAGCTCGATCATTTCGCCCGCCCCGACGAAGAGGATGCGGATCTTCGACAGATCCTCGAACAGCTGTGAGGCCAGCCGCACAGCGGCTGCCGCCATGCTGATCGAATGCGCGCCGATCTCGGTGGAGGTACGCACCTCCTTGGCCACCGAGAACGAACGCTGGAACAGCTGATGCAGCGTCGTACCCAGGGCCCCGGCGGCGTCAGCCTCGCGCACTGCCTGCTTCATCTGACCGAGGATCTGCGGCTCGCCCAGCACCATTGAATCCAGCCCGGATGCAACGCGGAAGGCATGGCGCGCGGCCTCCTGGCTCTCCATGACGATGGTGTGGTGCGCCAGCTGCTCGGGGCTGACGCCACCGCGGCCTGCCAGCCACTCCAGCGCCATGTGCACGATCGAGTGATTTCGCGTTGGCGAACCCGCGGCCACATAGAGCTCGGTGCGGTTGCAGGTGGACAGCAAAGCCGCTTCCGGGCCGACGCCCGCGAGTCGAACGCAGAAATCCTGCAGGGCCGGGGACAGCTGTTCCGGGGTGAACGCGAACCGGCCGCGCAGGTCAACTGGCGCGGAATGATGGTTCAGGCTCAGAGCGATGACGGTCATGGACGCGGATTGTAAGATTTCGTCCCCATGAGTCCGATCGACGCGTTCTGGCATTTGCTCAATTTCCTGGCTCCGGCGCTCTTCGTCGCGGGCCTTTCCGCGCTGGGAGCGGCGCTGATCTGGCGCGGATTGCATCCGCCCAGGCAGTGGCTGCGCATCGCAGGGCGACTCGCCGCCCTCGATATGCTGCCCTTGCTGATCGCCCTCATCGTCACCCGACACGACGGCACGATGATGGGCTACGCCGCCCTGCTGCTGGTCAATGCGGCCGGGCTGGGCTGGCTGGGTCTGCGGGCCCGTCGATGACGATCCCCCGTTCGACCTGCGCATCCCAGGCCATGTGCAGCGCGCCGCTGCGCACCAGATCGTCCACCACGGCCTGCACCCACCCCGCCATCGATTGACCGGCCCCGAGCCGATCGTGCAAGCCGGTCATCAGCGGAGTTTGTGTCGCCCAGCCGAGCAGCGCCGCAAGCGTCTGTCGCTGCTCCTCAAGCATGTGGTACTTCAACAACACTCGAGCCGCATGGCGGGCATGGCGCAGCGGATCAGTCTGGAACGAGCCCAATCGCTCGCGAGCGCGCTGAAGCGCCTCGGCCACGTCCGTGAACGGCGAGCCGTGCCCGGGAATCACCCGCCGCACCGGCAGGCGTTCGATCCGGGCCAGCACCTCTGCCGCTTCAGCAAAACCACGACCATCGGCCTGTGGTCCCAGTTCCGGAAAGATCACGCCAAAGCCCTGCTGCCACAGTGCATCGCCGGAGATCAGCACGCCCTGCTCCGGCTCGAACAGCATCAGCGCGTGCGGGTCGTGGCCGGGCGCAGCCAGCGCCTGCCAGTTCCGCCCACCCACCGTCAGCGTTTCGCCCGGCGCCAGGGCGCTTTGCGCCGCAAAACGCTCGATGCGCTGACCGCAGTCGCGGTAGCCCAGCCGCTCCTCATTCCAGGCCCTCACCGACTCGAACTCGCCCACCGGCACGCAGATCTCGAGCCCCGCGCAGTGCGCCGCAAGCCGAGCGTTGCCGCCGCAGTGATCCGAATGCAAATGGGTGTTGACGACTCGTCCGAGCCGCCGCGCTTGACCTGGCAAGGCCTGCAGCAGATGCTCGACCAGGGCCACGGTCTGATCGGCATGCAGACAGTGGCCGGTATCGACCAACACCGATGCCTCATCCGGCGTGCCGTGCAGCAGCACATTGTTCGAGGACAGCCAGCCGCGCTCCAGCACGCTCAGACCCACGAGAGTGTTCAAGCCATCCATACAGGGTGTCACCGTCTTCATGGTCGAGCACTGTAGCGAGCCCCTTAAGATGGCGCCCGGTGCTATCGACGGGAGTGTTGCCATGCGCATCGAAGGTCAATTCATCGCCTGGGACGACCAGCGCAAGTTCGGCTTCATCAAGCCCCTGCGCGGGGGTGAGGACGTGCTGGTCGGCGACATCTCCTTCGAGCCTGACGCCGATCGCCCCAAGGTCAACGAAGCCGTGACCTTCGAGATCGAACTCAGCGCCCGCGGGCGCAAGCGCGCCCGGCACGTACGTCGGCTCACCGAGCAGGACCGCGCTGCCGCGGCACAGGCCGCCCCGGCAACCCCTGCCGCTGAAACACCCGCCCCTGCGCCGGCTTCAGCGCATCGTCACCATCGTCGCCATCCGCGCGAGCCGGGCTCACGCAGCGCGACGCGACGTTCCGACTGGAACGTTCCGGCCGTGGCCGCCATGCCGGTGCTGGTGCTGTGCTACCTGGCGGCTGGCCTGATCTGGTCCCTGCCACGCTGGGGTTGGCTTTGGTTCGTAGCCGCCAGCGCCGTGAGCTATGTCTACTACCTGCGCGACAAGCGCGCTGCCGACGAAGACGAGGACCGCGTTCCGGAGAGCCATCTGCACGTGCTGGCCCTGCTCGGCGGCTGGCCCGGCGCGTTGATCGCCCAGCGCCGGCTGCGTCACAAACTGCGCAAGCCGGCTTTCATGAAGCTGTTCTGGGTCACGGTGGCCGGCAATCTCGTACTGCTCTTCGCCTTTGCCGCCGTCCATCGCCACGTCCTCGCCCCCAAGCCGGTCGTTGTGGTCTGTCCAACCGTGCCCTGCTGAGCGCCGACTGAACTCAGGGCAGCGCTCGCGCCACCCGAAAGCCCAGCAGCTGATCGCGAAATGTTGAGGGGTTAGCGCTGCGGTTGGCGGTGCGGACGAAGGCCGGGCGATCGAACCAACAGCCGCCTCGATTGACCCGCCGTTTGCATGGCGGCGCCACCCAGGCGCTCCCGTCGGCTGGCGCCCCCTTGTAGCTGTCGTGATAGCAATCCGCCACCCACTCCCAGACGTTGCCCAGCATGTCGTACAGCCCGAAGCCATTGGGTTTGAAGGAGCCCACCGGGGCGGTCTTGGCATAGCCGTCCTCGCAGTCGAAGAAGGACGCCCCCCGGTCGTTCTCAGCACTGCGATAGGTCTGATCGAGCACGTTGGCGAACTGGCAGGCCCGGGTGGTCGAATTCCCCCAAGGCCGTGACAGTCCGGCCTCACTGCCGCCCCGCGCGGCGTACTCCCATTCGGATTCGCTCAGCAGCCGATAGCGCCGACCGGCTCGCTCACTGAGCCACTCGGTATAGGCCTGAGCCTGATCGTGATTGACGTTGACCACCGGTCGACGGCTCCGGGTCGAGGCCGGCCCGGGCGATTCCTCCACAGCCGGGCAGGAACGGTCGGCGACACAGGCATTCCACTCTTCGAAGGTGATCTCGAAGCGCCCCACGGCGAGCGGCTGCGGAATCGACACGGCGTGGACCGGGCCTTCATCCTCCTGCCGTTCGATCTCACCGGGCGGTGAGCCCATCAGAAGCTGACCGGGCGGAATCACCACCATCTCGGGGCACCGCTGGCAGTCCCGAAAGACGGTGCCTGGGGGCGGGATCACAGCAGCAGCCGAAGAAATCGCCACGGCCGAGGAGGACGTGGCGGCCGGAACAGCTGAAGCGGCCGGCCCTTGCGAATGGGCGTATCCGCCGGCGCCAAATAGCACGGCGGCACAGAGCGAGAGCCTGATGCGGCGTCGCTCGATCCTGTGATTCATGGGTCTCCTCCTGCACCGGTCCGAGGTCGGGCACGGCTTGGGGGGAATTCTCCCACCGCCCTGACGGGCTCAGCTTGAATCCAGCTGACCTGTGGGCTCAGCGCACCAGCACCTCGGCGCGCAGCGAGTGCGGCAGGGCGGAGGTAATCGACACGTCGATCATCTGACCGATCAGGCGCCCGGCATTCGGGCCGGCGGCGAAGTTGACGATGCGGTTGCACTCGGTGCGCCCCATCAGCTCGTTCGGGTCCTTGCGGCTCGGGCCTTCGACCAGGATGCGCTGCACGGTGCCGACCCTCGACGCGCTGATACGGCGTACGTTCTCCTCGATCAGCGCCTGCAACTGCTGCAGGCGGGCCAGCTTGACTTCCTGCGCCGTGTCGTCGTGCAGCGCCGCTGCGGGCGTGCCCGGGCGCGGGCTGAAAACGAAGCTGAACGAGGCATCGAAGCCGACGTCCTCGATCAGCTTCAGGGTGCGAGCGTGGTCGTCCTCGGTCTCGCCGGGGAAACCGACGATGAAGTCGGTCGACAGGCTGATGTCGGGGCGGATGGCGCGCAGCTTGCGGATCGTGCTCTTGTATTCGAGCGTGGTGTAGCCGCGCTTCATCGCCGAGAGGATGCGGTCCGAACCATGCTGCACCGGCAGATGCAGGTGATTGACCAGCTGCGGCAGCTTGGCGTAGACGTCGATCAGGCGCTGGCTGAACTCGTTAGGGTGGCTGGTGGTGTAACGGATGCGCTCGATGCCGGGAATCTCGGCGACGTATTCGAGCAGCAGCGCAAAGTCGGCGATCTCTGCCGTTTCGCCCATCCTGCCGCGGTAGGCGTTGACGTTCTGCCCCAGCAGCGTGACTTCGCGAACACCCTGGTCGGCCAGACCGGCCACCTCGGTCAGCACGTCCTCAAAGGGACGCGACACCTCTTCGCCGCGGGTGTAGGGCACCACGCAGTACGAGCAGTACTTCGAGCAGCCTTCCATGATCGA
>DALYHR010000042.1:0-12161 GCA_031970775.1 Burkholderiaceae bacterium
GCCCGGCGTGGGTGGTCGGCAGCGCGTGGGCGGCGTCTTCGACCACCTTGAGGTTGTGGCGACGGGCGATGTCGAGGATCGCATCCATATCGACCGCCAGCCCGGCGTAATGCACCGGCATGATGGCTTTGGTCTTGGGTGTGATGGCGGCTTCGATGGCGGCCGGGTCGATGTTGAGCGTGGCAGGGTCGATATCGACCAGCTTCACGTCGGCGCCGAGATAGCGCACCACTTCGGCCGTGGCGGTGAAGGTGTGGGTGGTGGTGATCACCTCGTCACCGGGCTGGATGCCGATCGCCTCGAGCGCCAGATGCAGGCCGGCGGTGGCGGAGTTGACCGCGATGCAGTGCAGGCTCTCGTCGCCGAGGAAGGCGGCGAAGTCCTGCTCGAAGCGGCGGGTCTTGGGGCCGGTGGTGACCCAGCCGGAGCGCAGGGCATCGACGACTTCGTTGATTTCCTCCTCACCGATCTCGGGCAGAGCGAAGGGCAGGAAGGGCAGATTGGGAGCGGCGTTCTGAGTCATGTCGGATCAGGACAGAGGCTTTTCGATCCACACCAGCGCGTGGGTGCGCAGTTGCGGAACGGCGTTGAAGACAGGGTAGAGCGAGGGGCTGAGCCGGCAGATCTTGCGGGCCAGCGGTGGGGCCAGGGTGACCCGGGTGACGTTGAGCCGGCCTTCGGGAAAGAGCCGCTGAACGTGGCGCAGCGGCACGCCGCGCACATCGGGATTCTTCGGGTTGTTGACGGTGAAGTCGTACCAGAGCACGCCGCCGCCGGGCTTGACCCAGCGCCACATCTGATCGGCCAGCCGGATGCGGAAATCGGTATCGAGCAGCGAGGAAAACACCGTGGCCTGAAACACCACGTCCTGACTGCCGGCCGGCAGATCGAGCAGGCAGGCGTCACCGCCGTGCAGCTGCAGAGTCTTGGGCAGCACGCGTCGCGCCATCGCCAGCCGGTCGGGCAGCAGTTCGACGCCGGAGAGGTTCTGCGGTGCAAAGCCGATGCGCAGGAATTCGAGCAGATTGACCCCGCTGCCGCAGCCGACTTCGATGAGCTTCAAGCCGCGCAGATCCGGCCAGCCCAGTCGTTTGAACAGCTTGAGGATGGCGCGTTGCCGCTCCTGCACCGTTTGCCAGACGTCGGGGCTGAGCATGCTGTAGAGCCGTGCGTCGAGGGTGCGGGCCCGGCGGGCATAGCGATCCGCCACGGCGCGGGTTTCGTCGTGGGCATCGGGATGCAGCTGCGTGGTCGGCAGCGCGGACGGACGGCTATCGCGTCGACGCGGGTCGGAGGGATTCATGCAGGGCGGCGGTCGGGCGGGGTCGATTGTGAAGCAGTTTGTGAACCCCCTTGCTGACGCGAGGCCCGGACCGCGTCGAGGAAACGCTCAGCCAGCACCGGGTAGGTGTGCTCGGCCAGCACGAAGGCGCGGCCGCGCTCGCCCATGGTGCGGCGCTCCTCGGCCGGCAGCGCGGCGAGCTGGCGCAGCCCGGTGGCGACGGCCGGCGCGTCGGTCGGCGGCACGGTCAGGCCGCAGCGTGCCTCGGCGACCGGGTCGTTGCCGGCTTCGACCGAATGCAGCACGGCGCAGCCGGCCATCATGTAGTCCATCAGCTTGTTCGGCGCGATGCCGAAGCGGTAGATCGGCACGCGCTGCCAGCCGATGTAGGCGATGTCGATGACGGCGAGGAAGGCGGGAATCTGCGCCTTCGGGATCGGCGCGAGCAGCTGCACGTTGTGCAGCCCCTCGGCGCGGATGCGCTCGGCGAGCGCCTCGCGCTCGTGGCCGCTGCCGACCATGATGATCCGCAGCGGTTGATCGAGCAGCAGCCTGGCGGCGTCGAGCAGCGTGTCGAGCGCATTGGGCCGGCCCATCGAGCCGGCGTAACCGACCACGGTGGCGCCTTCAGCGCGCGCCTGCGCGATCGCGCGGGCCACATCCTCGCGCAGCGGTGCCGGCTCGCCCTGCCACTCGTCGAGCGTGATGCCGTTGGGCACGATGTGGAGCTTTTGCAGATCCAGGCCACGGCTGGCCATGTAGGCGTGCACCTTGGGCAGCATCGAGATGACGACGTCGGCGTCGCGGTAGGCGTCGTCCTCGGCCTTCTGCACCATGCGGATGAAAGGGTGCCTGGGCGACATGCCCGACAGCTCGATCGGCGAGAGCGGCCAGAGGTCGTGCACTTCAAAGACCAGCGTCGCGCCGGCCTTGCGGGCGATGCGGCGTGCCACCCAGATGTCCATCGGGTAGGTGCTGGAGGCGATCACCACGTCGGGGCGGATCTGCGCGATCAGCCGGCTGGTCTGCGACCAGACCTGGCGCAGAAAAGTCCAGATGTTGCGGATGCGGCCCAGGCCGTTGCCTTGGTAGGGCGGCGTCGGGAACCAGTGGTAGCGGATGCCGTCGATGTCCTGCTGGCAAGGGCGCGTCAGCGGCAAGCCGTCCGGCTCGGGCTGCTTGGCCCGCACATGCGAGTAGCCGGCTGCGACCATGTGGACCGCGTGGCCGGCGCGGACCCACTCGCGCGCCAGGTAGTAGGGCCGGTACTCCATGCCGAGCGCGGGCGAGCCGGCGTAGTGATTCAGGTAAAGGATGTTCACGGCCGGGATTGTCTCCGCAGCCGCGGCTCGCCTTGCGTCAGGGGCCGGCGTTCAGACCTTGCCGGGCGATGGGTTGAGCAGTTGCACTTGCACCACAAAGCCGCCCTTGGGGTTATGGGCCACCCGGGCTCGGCCACCGTGAGCTCGTGCGACCAGATCGGTCAGTGTCAGCCCCAGACCGATCTGGTGGTATTCCTGTTGATCGAGCACCTGCTGCAGATACTGCAGGCGTTCCTCACCCACTCCCGGACCGTCATCGGTGAAGAACAGTTCCTGCAAACCGGAAGCCGCATCGCGTTGCCACTTCACATGCATATTGCGTGCGCCGTAACGCACTGCGTTGTCCAGTAGGTTCAGCACGGCAGCAGACAGCAGATCAGGATCTGCGATCAGTTGGTCCTGTCCGTCGAAATGGACCTCCAGACCATCGACCGGGATGTGGGCGATCAGATCCTCCACGTCGATCGGGGCCGGGTGTGGATCGTGGCCGGCACGGAACATCGTCAGCAGCGCCGTGACGACGCGGCGCAGGCGTTCATTGGCCGAGCGGGCCTTGAGCAGACGCGGGTGGCATTCCGGGGGGCTTTCGCGCAGCGCCACGCTCAACTGCACGTCCATGCCCGCCAACGGGGTGCGCAGGGCGTGGGCGGCATGGGCGCTAAAGGCACGCTCGTTGGCGATGCGCTGCGCCAGCCGGGTGGCCAAGGCGCTGACGGCATCGCGGATCGGCATCAGCTCGGCCCGGGTCACCTCAGGCAAGGGCGGTGCACTCGGGCTGACCGGGTCGTAATTGCGCAGCACCTGCGACAGCGCCACGACGTGCCGGGTTTCGTCGGAGACCCGGTGGCGTAGCCACAGCGCAGCCAGAAAACCAATCAGCAGGGCCGTGCCGGAGGCCATCGCCGTGGCGCTGAGTCGGGCGGCCTCGCGGTGGTCGCGACTCTGCGCGACATGCAGCACCAGGCTGCGGCTGTCCAGACGCATCGAGTACACCCGCCATTCCGAGCCGAAATCGGAAAAACCGGTGGCGTGAAGCTCGCCCAGCGGTTCCTTGGGCGCATGGTGGGAGCGCATCCGCACCTGACCGGTCCAGTCGACCAGCTGCCAGACCAGGCCTTCCTCGTGCGGCGGCGCTGGCAGGATCTCGTCGGTGGGGGCGGCCTGATCGACGTGGTGTGACATCAGCCCGAACAGGATCTCGGAGGATTCCTGCAGGGCGCCATCGAGCAGGCGGTCGACCTCGGAGCGCACCACCACGCTGACCACCAGCGCGATGGCAATGCACCAGATCAGCGTGATCGATAGCACCGTCCGGGCCAGGCGGGCCCGGATCGAGGGGAGATTGCGAACGGATTCCGGAGTGTCAGCCAGCAGCATCGTCAGGGGCTCGGGTGGGTCAACCCGGCAGACGATACCCCAGCCCGCGCACGGTCTCGATCAGTTCCTTGCCCAGCTTGCGCCGAAGTGCGGAGATATGGACTTCCAGCACGTTGCTGGAGACGTCGCCGTCGTAGCCGTGGATGAGGTGGCTGAGATCGGTCTTGGTGACGATGCGGCCGGCGCGCAGCACCAGTGCTTCGAGCACCGCCCATTCGCGGGCCGTCAGGTCGACGGGCTGATCTTCCAGCCAGGCCTGACGGGCCGTCAGGCTGACGTCGACATTGCCGAAGCTGCGCCGTTCGATCACGGCCGCCGCATTGCGACGGGCCAGCGCGCGCAGGCGGGCCGAGAGTTCCTCGGGCGCAAAGGGCTTGACCAGGTAGTCGTCGGCGCCGCTGTCCAGACCCTGGATGCGGTCGGCCAGGCGGTCGCGGGCGGTCAGCATGATCACCGGTACCGCCTGATCGGTGCGGCGCAGGGTGCGGATCCAGTCGATGCCCGAGCCGTCGGGCAGCGACCAGTCGACCAGCAGCGCATCGAAGGGCTCGCCCACCATGCCCTGCACGGCAGATAGCCGTGTGAACCATTCGACCACATGGCCCTCATTGCGCAGGTAGTCGCGCAGGCCCTCGCCCAGGATGGCGTCGTCTTCAAGCAGGAGCAATCGCATGAATTGTCTCGATCTATTTTGGGGAACTGCGCCCGGAGCGGATCGGACCGGGCTGGAATGCGACTGATTCTCTACGCTGCAGATTGAGCTGTCCTTGGCGTGCGGGTTATTAGGGATGCCGTTCATCCTGCTTTAAGAAACTTTCACGCACAGTTCACCCGGCAGGCCCAGGATGGGCGGCTATTCTTGGCATTCGTTGCCAGGGCAAAGGTTATGGAATGAATGTCAAGCGTTCGATCGGACTGAGTCGTCTGAGTCTGAAGTGGCGTGGCGCCTGGGGGGCTGCGTTGCTGGTGGGTTGCTGCGCATCGTGGGCTGGAGAAGTCCGTATTGACGCAACCAAGGCGCGTCAACTCGGGATTGCCGTGATCGAAGGACAGGCTGTTTCTCAGTCTGTACTGGCTCGGTTCCCGGCGCAGATCCAGATTCCTTTGGCGCAGCAGCGCGTCGTGTCGGCACCCGCGCCTGGGGCCGTTGAAGCCTTGCTTGTGTCCCCGGGGCAGCCTGTCAAAGCAGGTGCCGTGGTGGCGCAGCTGCGCAGTCAGCAGGTGGCCGAGTGGCAGCGCGACTGGCAGCAGCTCAAGGCGCAGTTCGATCTGGCGCAGCGCACGCTCAATCGCGATGAACTCCTCTATGCCGAGGGACTGGTTGCGTTGTCACGTCTCGAAGGCAGCCGGGCACAGCTCGAGCAGCAGCGCGTGCTGGTCGAGGAGCGCCGGCTCTCGATTCAGGGGGCCGGGGCACGCCCTGAAGGGGTAGGCGGTGAGCTCTCGCTGGTCTCGCCGCTGTCCGGCCAGGTGCTGGAAGTGCTGGTGACCCCGGGGCAGCGGGTCGATGCCGTGACGCCCCTGATTCGCGTGGCTTCGTCCGGATCGCTCTGGGCTGAGCTGTCCGTGCCGGTCACGCAGGCTTCGCAGTTGCGTATTGGGGACCGGGTTCGCGGGGTGGGCGTGGCGGTCGAGGGCTCGATCAGCGCCTTTGCACCTTCCGTGCAGGGAGGCAGTCAGACGGCATTGGTCCGCGCCGAACTGCGCGGCGCCGGTCTGAAGTCGCTGCGTGCGGGTCAGGCGATCGAGCTGGAAGTCCAGCGCTCGGAAGCCGGTGCCATCCAGCTGCCTGCGGCAGCGCTTCTGGAGGACGCCCGAGGCTCAGCAGTCTATGTGCAGCGGTCCGAGGGGGTGTTCGAGCGCCGGCCGGTCAAGGTGCTGGGTCGTTCTGTGGCCGAAGGGCGTGTCAGTGTCGCAGGGGTGCAACGGGGTGAGCGTGTTGCCTCGGCCGGGACTGCGGCACTCAAGGCGATCGAAGCTGCGATGGCGGCCGAAGGCGTGCCCGCGGCGAGTTCTGCTGCGCACTGACGGCGTCCCGGTGACGCGTTTGTTTTTGCTCCGGTTGTCTTGCCGGCCCTTGTTGTCGCTGTAGTCCCCATGCTGAACTCCCTGATTGCCTTTGCCTTGCGGCAGCGACTGTTCGTGGCCGTGCTGACCGCAATCCTCACGGCTGCCGGCGTTTGGTCCTATTTGGGGCTGCCGATCGATGCCTTCCCCGATGTCTCGGTGCCACAGGTCAAGCTAGTCCTGAAGGCGCCGGGCATGACACCCGAGGAAGTCGAGGCGCGCATCACCGCGCCCGTCGAGCAGGAACTGCTGGGTATCCCCAAACAGAAGATGCTGCGCTCGGCCTCGAAATACGCGCTGGCCGATATCACGCTTGATTTCGAGGACGGCACCGACGTCTACTGGGCGCGGCAGCAGGTCAGCGAGCGCTTCAATGCGGTGCTGCGCGATCTGCCGGCCGGCACCGGGGGCGGGCTGGCCCCGGTGACGACGCCGCTGGGCGAAATGTTCATGTTCACGGTCGAAGGACCGCAGCCGCTCGAAGAGCGCCGCGCCGTGCTGGACTGGGTGGTGCGCCCGGCGCTGCGCCCGCTGCCGGGCGTGGCAGACGTCAATAGCCTGGGCGGGCGGGCTCGCACCTTCGAAGTGGTGCCCGATCCGGCGGCAATGGCCGCACGGGGCGTGTCGATGACGCAACTCGAGGCGGCCCTGTCGGCCAATAACCGCAACGATGGCGCCGGCCGGCTGGCGCAGACCGAGGAAGCGCTGATCGTTCGGGTCGAAGGCGCGATCCGCACCCTGGACGACATTCGTCAGACCGTGCTGCGCGGCGATTCCGGGCAACAACCCGGAGCCGTCGGTGCCGGTGTCGTTCGGGTCGGTGACGTGGCCACGGTGCGAACCGGCGAGCTGACCCGCTACGGCGCGGTGACGATGAACGGCCAGGGTGAGGCAGTCGAAGGGCTGGTGCTGGGTCTCAAGGGTGCCAACGCCCGCGAGGTGGTGGCCCGAGTCAAGCAGCGGCTGGAGGATCTCAAGCCCGTGCTGCCGCAAGGCATGAGCATTCGGCCGTTCTACGATCGCTCTGAACTGGTCGACCGGGCGGTGCATACCGTAACCAAGGCGCTCGAAGAGGCGGTGGTGCTGGTCGTGCTGCTGTTGCTGGCCTTCCTGGGCAATGTGCGCGCTGCGGTGGTGGTCGCACTGATGCTGCCCCTGTCGGCGCTGGGTACCTTCCTGTTGATGCGTCAATTCGGTCTCTCGGCCAACCTGATGAGCCTGGGCGGTCTGGCCATCGCGATCGGCATGCTGGTCGACGGCGCAGTGGTGATGGTCGAGAACATTGAAACCGAGCTGGCTCATGCAGCTGAAACCGGCTCACGCGTCTCAACTCTGCATCTGGTGCTGCGCGCCTGTCGCTCGGTCGCCTCGCCGGTGGCCTCGGGCATTGTGATCATCGTGATCGTCTTTTTGCCGCTGCTGAGCCTCGAAGGGCTGGAGGGCAAGCTGTTCTCGCCGGTGGCGTTGACGATCGTCTATGCGCTGTCGGTGTCGTTGGTGCTGTCGCTGACGCTGGTGCCGGTGCTGGCCTCGTGGCTGCTCAAGCGGGTGCCGGCTCACGAGCCCTGGCTGATGCGCCAATGCGCCCGGCTCTACGACCTGATGCTCGAGCGGGTGTTGGCTCACCCGCGCGCCACCGTGGCTGGCGCTCTGGCGGCGCTGGTCGTGGCTGCCGGAGTCTTCCTGATGGTCGGCAAGACCTTTATGCCGATGCTCGACGAGGGTGACCTGATCATGCAGCTGGAGAAGCTGCCCTCGATCGGGCTGGATACCACGATAGAAACCGATCTGCGCGTGCAAAAGGCCGTGCTGGAGAAGGTGCCTGAAGTGCGGGCCGTGGTGGCGCGCAGCGGCTCTGACGAGCTGGGGCTGGACCCGATGGGTCTGAATGAGACGGATACCTTCCTGGTGCTCAAGCCGCGTGAGCAGTGGCGCAAGCCCGATAAGGAATGGCTGACCGAGGAGCTGCGCAAGGTCATGGAGGATTTCCCCGGTGTCGAGGCGAGTTTCACGCAGCCGATCGACATGCGGGTCTCCGAGATGCTGACCGGGGTGCGCGGTGATGTCGCCATCAAGATCGTCGGCCCGGACCTTGCCGAGCTGAACCGACTGGCCATGGCGATCGAAGCCGCAGTCAAGACGGTGGACGGGGCTACGGATACCCTGGCCAAGCAGAACGACGGTGTGCAGTACCTCAATATCCGAGTGGACCGCCTTGCTGCCGGTCGTATGGGTCTGGCCGGCGATGAGGTCCAGGCCGATCTGCGCCGCTGGGTAGAGGGTCAGCCCGTTGGCGTCGTGCAGGAAGGTGGCCGGCGCATCCCGCTGGTGATTCGCGGCAGTGAAGCGCTGCGGGCCTCGGTGGACGACTTGGCTGCGGTGCGGGTGACCAACGCTGCAGGCGTGGCGGTGCCGCTGGCTCAGGTGGCTGAGCTCAAGCGGGTCGAAGGGCCGGTCAAGGTTGACCGTGAACTGGCGCAGCGCTTCCGCGTGGTGCAGACCAATGTGCGCGGTCGCGATCTGGTGGGCTTCGTCGAGGAGGTCAAGGCGCTGGTGGCCAAGCAGGTGCCGTTGCCGCAGGGCTATCAGCTGCAGTGGGGTGGGCAGTTTGAGAATCAGCAGCGTGCGGCAGCCCGACTGTCGCTGGTGGTGCCGGTGGCGATCGCGTTGATCTTCTTCATCCTGTTCTCGACCTTCGGGTCGGTGCGACAGGCCGTGTTGGTGCTGGCCAACATTCCGCTGGCGATGGTCGGCGGTGTGCTGGCGCTGGCCATCTCGGGCGAGTACCTCTCGGTGCCGGCCTCGGTTGGTTTCATCGCCCTGCTGGGTATCGCTGTGCTCAACGGCGTGGTGCTGGTCAGCCATTTCAACGAGCTGATCGCCCGGGGTATGCCTCTGGCACAGGTGGTGGTCGACGGGGCTCGCCGGCGTTTGCGCCCGGTGCTGATGACTGCCTCGATCACGGCCGGTGGCCTGATCCCGTTGCTGTTTGCCACGGGGCCGGGTTCGGAGATTCAGCGTCCGCTGGCGATCGTGGTGATCGGGGGGCTGCTGTCCTCCACGGTGCTGACGTTGTTGTTGTTGCCGGTGCTGTTCCGTCGTTTCGGGGTCGAATCTGCACGATCGACTCGGGAGTTGTCCTGATGAATGCCGCTCAAGGGGGCGCGGTCCCCGTGTCCTCTCATGTCTGCCTGACCCTGGTGTTGCCGATTGCCATGAAGGACATGGTGGTCGACTGGCTGCTCGGCCACCCCGCCTTGCAGGTTGAATTCAGTCAGCACGCTGTCGAGGCTCGCGGGCCGCTGGTGCGCCTGGCGCCAGGCGAGGAAGAAGTGCAGGGTTCGGCGGCGCGCGTACAGATCGAACTGGTGGTTCGGCGGTCGCTGATTCACACCCTGACGGACGAGATGGAGCAGTTGTTTGACGGTGCCGACGGCGGCTATTGGGTGACGCCGGTCGAGCGGATTGGCGCCTTCCGTCGGGAGGTACAGCGATGAGCGCCCCCTATTTGTTTCGTCTGAAGTCGGTGGGGCTGGCTGCGTTGTTCGTCGTCGTCGGGCTCGGTGCGTCTGCAGCCGCCCTGGCTGAGGGGGCGGGGGATGTGCCCCTGATCGGGCTGCCTGCGCCAACCGTGCTGAAAGCTCGGCTGGATGAGAGCCCGATGGTGCTGTCTGCTCGGGCTGCGCTGCAGGCCGAACGCGAAACGATCCGCGCCGAGCAGGGCAGCTCTTCGGCCTGGACGCTGTCGGGTCTGGTCGGGGGACGCCGCTACAACGACGATCCCAAGGATTTGCCGCTGGAAACCGAGCTGACCTTGCAACGCCCCTGGCGCAGCGGAGCCAAGCTCGAAGCCCGGCAGGCCTGGTTCGATCAGCGCGAGGCAGCCGCTCAGGCGCAGCTCCGGCTGATCTCTCGGCAGGCGCTGCGCGAATGGCTGGATTTGTTGTCAACCTGGGTGCGGGAAGCCGGCTCGGCTCGCCTTTGGGATGAGCAGCATCAGTTGGCTCTGAAGCAGTCGCAGGCTGTGGGTCGACGATTTGACTTGGGCGATGTGTCTCGTTCCGAGCGCGATTTGGCCGAAGCGGCGCGGGTGCAGATTCAGGTGCAAGTCACGCTGGCACAGGCGCGGGCCCGCATGGCGCGGACCCGTATCGATCGGCAGATGCCGGGCTGGAGTGATGCGGAACTCAACGCCTTGCTGCAGGTTGAGCCGACTGTGGGGGGTGCTTCGCCGCTCGATCCGGATTCCGCCGCTGCTGCAATGGAGTCTTCCGCAGACTACAGGGTGCTCCAGTCCGAGTCAGCGGTGATGGATGCTGCAGCACGATTCGAGGCGTCTCAAAGTCGTTCGGATCCCTCCTTTGGTCTGCGGATTGCTACCGCCAAGGGGTTCGAAGAACGTGGTCTGGGCGTGGTGTTCTCGGTACCGCTGGATGGGGATATGCACGAGGCCCAGGGGCGCGCAGCAGCCTACCGGGCTGCTCAGGCCTCCTCCCGTCTGCAGCAAGAGCGTCTGCGCCTGATCGCTGACCGGCAGGCGCGCGAAGTTGAAGCTGCGGCCAGTGTTCAAGCCTGGACCCAGCAGACCGAAGCGGCCCGTCGTTTCGACGCCAATGCCCGGACCACCGAGAAGGCCTGGCAATTGGGTCAGGCGGCGCTGACCGATGTGGTCATGGCGCAGCGCCTGGCCAATGAGCAGCGCCTGGCGGCTCAGCAGGCTCGGGCGGACGCCCTGTTGCGGCAGTGGCTGCTGGTGCTGGATCGCCAGCCGGAGTTGTTGCAGCCCTGATCGCTGACGGGCCTCCTGCTCTGGCTCAGTGTTAGGGATTTCTGAAGAGTAGGCCGTGGCACCTGCGCCGGGATGGCGCAGCCCGGCTTCGCCTTGTCACGTCTGCCGGCGAATCGTTGCAGCCCCTGCGGTTGTCGCATGAAAAATACGATTCAACCGAGTTGATGGGTTTCTGGCCTGGGGAGTGAAAACTGCCCGTGATAGGGGTCACGACCGCCGTAAAGGATCTGTGCGTGACTTGAATATCGACTCGACAATATCTCCATCCCGTTGCCTTTTCCTGTCGAGGAGAATTCCATGCTGCGTTGGAAATCTGTCGGTTCTGAAAAGCAACCCCTGAATCGAGGGGTGCGTGAATCTATCTCGATTCTCGGTGCAGTGGTTTGTGCAGCGGGTTTGGTGTCGGGTTGTTCTGTGACGCCGAAAAACAACGCTCAATCTGTTGCTGGAAATTCACACCTGTCCGGCCGGGGCGGGTCTGATCCGGCTGTCTTGCTGTCGGCACAGTCGGGTGGCGCTGGCTCCGTCAGTCGCCGTACGGCGGGCTTTAGCTTGCCGCGGTCAGCATCCACCCCTTCTGACTGCAGCATCGGCTCGCCGCAGCGCGAGGCTTTGTTGCGTGAAATCAACAGGTTGCGCTTCTCAGGGGCGAGCTGCGGGGCCAAGGGTCGCTTTCAGCCAACCACCGCCGTTCGCTGGAATGCTCGACTTGAAACGGTTTCGGCGGGGCACGCCCATTCGATGGCGGTGAATGATTTCTTCTCGCATTCCGGCCTGGATGGTCGCAATGGCGGCTCTCGCCTTTCGAATGGCGGATATCAGTGGACTCGCTGGGCTGAGAATATTGCTGCGGGCCAGAATACTGTTCCTGAGGTGGTTTCTGCCTGGGCCAGCAGCGATGGGCATTGCGCCAATCTGATGAATCCTGGTGTTCGCGAAGTCGGTGTGGCCTGCGTGAAGTCTTCGTCGGCGCACTTCGGGACTTACTGGGTGTTGGTCATGGCGACCGGAAAATGACAACCATTTGTATCCGACCGACCAAAAGTCAGGTTGGAGGTATTTAAGCGAATCTTCATCTGGGTTGCGTCGGCAGGTCGTCCAATATTCGGCCGCGTCCGAGTTGCTGCCAGCGCACCCGACTCGATCAGCCTTGGCTGCCGCGAAAGCCGCGCAGGCCGGGTGTGTCGATCTGTTCGATGTCTGCTCGGTCGGTGAGTCTGTCAGTTTGGCAGAACGGCTGTAGGTGACAATGCGGACCGCACCATTTTGGTGGTGCACCGCAACCGCACCGGGTGCGGTTCCGAGCGCGTAGAACAGAGGAGAT
>DALYHR010000043.1:0-11894 GCA_031970775.1 Burkholderiaceae bacterium
CTCAACTCCTGCTTCAGCCCGGCCTGGGCCTCGCTGCCGGTCAGGGTGTCATCGGCCCCCGAGCGGTAGGTGCCGCCCAGCGGCAGGTAACCCCAGATCAGCGTGTGGCTGCGCATCCTGCCCGAAGCATCGGCGGCCTGCACGAGCAGCGGGTGCAACGGATAGGTTTCCTCGCCGCTGTAGGCCGGATCCAGCCCCTTGTCCTGCACCAGCCCCTTGTTCAGCAACCGCCGGAACTGGCTCGGCTCCTGCTCGGTGAACGTACCGCCCTGCCAGCCCAACGCCACCCCATCCTGGACCAGCCAGCGCTCCAGCGTGCCATCCATGGCCTTGCGTCGAATCACGAACCCGGCCGAGCGGATCCGCGTGGGGGCGAAGGCAGGTCCCATCTGAGGGAAGTAGGTACAGCTGACCTCTGTGGCCACCAGGTGGAAGGCCCGATGCATCGGCAGGCGCAAGGTCGGGCAGTCGGTCACTGCTGCCCCATTGAGCGACCCAAATTGGTCGTTCCTGTAGTCCTGATCCGCCCCACGCCCCAGCCGGTCGGACTGGGCGTCCTGCATAAAGCGAGGCACGAACTGGTCGTCGAGGTAGCGGTGCAGGCTCACGCTCTCGTCCGGCGCCGCGAACCAGGGCGCATGCAACACCGGCACATGCCGGTGCGAATGGGCCGGTGCGACAGGCACTGCGCGGTAGCCGGTCACCATATGTTCCCCGCACCGGGCGTGTAGGCGGACGACACCACCGAGTTGGTGATCAGGGTGTCGCACTGAACCACGCCCGAAAACTTGCTCATGCCGGCATCCACCTGAACCATGCCCGCCGAGACATTGACCTGACTGGCCTGGACCGTCACCTTGGCGGAACTGGTGATGGTGATGCCGCTGGCTGCCATCTCGATCTTCTCGCTGCCCTTTTCGAGCGTCACGGTACCGGCCCCCTGGTCGGTGATGGTCAGGTGGTAGCCATTGGGCGTCTCGATGGCCAGCTTGGGCTCCTGATCGTCCAGGGTGATCTTGATGCCGGCCGGTGTCTGGATCAGGTAGCGCTGTTCAACCGGCGAGGCGTCAGAGGGTGCGCTGCTGGAGCCGCTCCACACCGCGCCCAGCACCAGCGGCAGATCCGGGCTGACAAAGGCCAGCGCCACGATCTCGTCCTTGCGCGGCAGCAGGCTCACGCCATAGCCATTGCCGGCGCCTGGCACCACCACCGACGCCCAGATCTCCAGACCGGTCGTGGACAGCTTGACTTTCACGCGGCCCCGCGACTCCGGGTCGGCGTTATCCGTGACCGTGGCCAGGTGCAATTCGTGCAGGGCACCCAAGTGATGCAGCGGCATGGCTAGGTCGTCCAATCCGGCCGTTCCACCTTCAGATGGGTGGACAGGCCCTGGTTCTGGTCGAAGACGTGGCGACAACTCACCACCCGATAGCGCCCGGCAAGCCGGGGCGAAACGCCGGTCAATTCCACCTCCCGTCCCGCCGTGAGCGAATAGGCATCCCGGCAGACGATTTCGCCGTGCAGAAAACGCTTGGCCGCCTGGCGGTACTGACGCTCCGCCAGCGTCTGCGCCTCGGTCTGGCTGCGGGCAAAGGGATGCGGTACGGTGGAGTCGCCCTCCCAGCCTTTCTGCGTCAGCAGCGATCTGGCGGTGCTGCCGGCCGGCGACGGTGTCAACGAGGAAGCGCTGCCGCTGCTGTCGCTGCCCGCCTTCAGGTCATGACCGGCCACCGCTACTTCCTTGGGCTGGCGGTTGAGGTCGGCAATGATCCTGATGCGAAGGGCGTTTCGTCCCGGGTCGAGTTGCAGCGGCGAGGGATCGACCTCCTCGTCCTTGGCGCGAACCGTCCCGCCTTGCAGGCGCAGGGCCACGTCCAGGGGCTGGAGCTGGCGCAACAGGAAGGCCAGATCGCTCTCATTGATCTGCAGCCAGTCTGCCGCGGCGCTGGAGACCTGGGCATCCGCGCTGAGGCCGGTGTCCGCGACCACCTGGGACACCACGTCAGTGAGGCTCATGGCCTCGAAGACCCGGCTCTTGCGCACGCGCGCCAGCTTGTGCAGGGCGTCCTCGGCCAGAAGCACGGTCTGCGGCGCGCCATCGCCGTAGCGCTCCTCGATCGCAGTGATATCGCCCTTGAAAATGGGCGCGGTGGCGTCCTCGCCGAGCGCGATCTCCAGGCTGCCCCCGGGCGCGATGTCCTGATAGCGAAAGTCGGGCTGACCGTTCGGACCCGGTCCCCAGTTGAGCAGCCGCAACTCCGCCGCCGCCATGCCCGACAGCGGCAGATGCACGGTGAGCGCCAGAGTGGATTCGCCCAGATCGGCTCGCTCGGTTCCGTTGACCTTGAATCGGGGTCTGGCGCTGACAAAGGGTTCGCTCATATCGGCCCGCCCATCAGTCCACCACCAGACGGGCCTGCCGTTCCTGGGCCAGCGCCAGCGCTTCAAGGGCCGATTCGCTCGCCTGGGAATCAGCCGGAGGGTTGGAAGGCCGAGCGGCCGCCCCCTCTTCCTGATGCTCCGGCACGACTTCCGCCACCAGTTCCTGAACGATCACGGCCATGACACGCTCCCCGATGCAGGGATGGCAATGCTGTCGCCGGTCATCTGGCGCGGATTTTCGGCGCCATTGGCGTCGGCCACCGAGCGCCAGTCCCGGGGCGACTTGCCCGCTGCTTGCGATGCCTGATCCGCCGTCACACCCGGCCCTCCGGAGACAAAGGTGGGCTGGTTGCGGGGCTCGGTGATGCCCGCAAACCCTTCCGTGAAGTCGAACTGATAGCGGTCTTCCTTGAGCGTCAGCGCCAGCGTGGCGCGAAGCGGAACCCCTTCCGGTGCGAAGTAGTCCAGGGTTTCGCCGTACGAGGAAATCATGCCGGTGAACTGGAAGCTGCCCCACTGGAAGCGACAGCGCTGGGGCGCCTTGGGCTGGCGCCCTCCGGCATCGACCGGTTTCATGAAGGTTTCGGCGATCTTCTGCGTCAGCTTGCGCACATCGCTGTTGGCTTGGGCGCCCCCTCGCTCGGTGGTGGTATCGAACAGTAGCTCCACCGTCAGACTCGATTCGCTCTTGTCGACGAACTGGGCCGCAGCCGGCTGGCTCGCGCCACGGCTGTCGGCCTTCAGCGTGTTGGACAGCGATACCCGCAGCGTGGCCGGATTGAACTGCACGTCGATCTTCTGACCGGTATCCGGCCGGTCTCCCTTCATGGGGATCAGTACGGCTCGGGTGATGCTGAGTGTCGGGGATGGCATGGTGGTCGGCTCCGATCTACCGGGCGGCTCTTTCCAGCGAAAGGCCTTCATGCACGAGCGTCAACTCCTCGACGGCCACCTGAGTGGCGGTGCCGGACAGGTCCGGCCCCTTGAACCGGGTCGGCATGGCGTTGGCCAGGGTCCAGATGAGAACGGCCTCGGCGCTGTTGCTCTCGGGGGAAAGGACTTCGATCCGGGCCGTGTAGCGCAGCGCATAGTTGGCCTGACGGGTGACCACATCAAACCAGGTCCACAGATCGGTGACACCGGTGACGCCGCGCTTGAGGACGACCGGCGCAAACGTGGTGGTGCCGGCCAGTTGAACTTCGCCCCAGTTCGAGCCGCCTTCCTTGACCGTCTTGGGGGCCATGGTGGCCTCGAAACCGCTGGCTTCTGAAAAGGCGCCCTCGCAGAGCGGCTCGTTGCTGTCCCCCAGGAAAAGCGACACCTTGAAGCGAAAGGGAATGAAGAGATCAGCGACATCAGCCATTGGCAGCCTCCATGCCGATACTCGTCCGGTTGGCGTTACGGTCGTGCAGGAAGGTGATACGCAGGCGGTCGATCGGAAAGGTCGGAGCGATCTCGACCTCAAGGATCAGCGTGCCTTGGCCCTCGGCGCGCTGGCGCACACTGAAGGCATCCTCTGGCCGCGCGCCGCGCAGCGCCCCCTGGGCATGCAGGCGCCCAAGAAAGTCCCTTACGGCCATGGCCGGGCGCGGGCTGCGCACATCGACATCGAAGATGAGGCGCTCACCCAGCGCCTGCAACTGCCTTCTCAGCCACCCCATGAAGCGCATGACTTCCGCTGAACGCCAGGCTTCGACAACCTGGCTCTGGGGCGGGAGTTCGTTCAACTGCACCGGCGGCAAACAGGGCACACACAGACGCTCATCGTCAACAACCGTTTGCTGGGCGCGGCGCAGCAGCACCGTAATACCCGGACTGGCGCGCAGGGCCGTGGCCGTGATCTGCGACAGCGGTGGCCACGGCAGGCATTGACCCGGCAGCCCGGCCTTACCGATCGAGTGCCAAGGCCCAAGTCGCTGGGAAACCAGCGCCTGCGTACCCGCCACCAGACCAGATGGACTACCCAGCGGGCGGCCCGGACCCCGCAGATAGGGATAGATGAACTGCAGATGGCGCAGGGCGGGTGAAAAGCGTGGGCTGCCGACCTCGGCCGCCTCGGCGAGAAACTCGATATAACGGCGCGAAGGCACCGGCAGCTCACCCTCCGCCTCCGCATCAAAAGGCAAAGCAAACAGGCACTGCAGATCGGGCCGCAGTTTGGCGAGCACCCGGACGATGCGCGACAGCACATGCCCGGGCGCCATGACTGCAGCTTCATCAGCCAGACGTGCTGCATCCAGCTTCCGGTCAGGCCACGCCTGAACCTGCTCGGAGCCCTCAGCGGACAGCGGCAGAAAAACCGGCAGAGGGTGTGCAACCTTGAGCGGTGGAACATCCTCCAGGCGGGACGGCACCAGCAGCCGCTCCAGGTCGGGCAGAGCGATCACCCCTGCACTGCTGATGAGCAACGCCCCAGCAAAAGGCGAGAGCTCTTCGGGATCGCTCAGATCCGGGGCTTCCTCAGGCAGAAAGGCCTCGATGCCAGGGATCAGATCCTCGGACTCCTCGACCAGCAACAGCCAGAGCTTGAGTCGGTCGCCAGAGCTGGAGTGGGCGCCTTCGAAAAAGTCCTGCACGGCGTGGGGCAACCAGGCCTTGGTGCCGACGAGAACGCCCGGCCGGTGCACCTCACCGACCAGCGCACCCTGCCAAAGCACCTCAGCATCAAATGCCTGCGGGAAGAGGTCCTGGAACTGTCCGAACGAGTGAATCGGGATCGGCAGACCGTAGAGCAGGGCCTTGCCCTGTGCCTGCAGAGTCGGTGAATCGACCTGTTCCAGCAACCTTTCGAGCCGTGCCAACCGAGCGTCAAAGCCCAGGGCACGAATATCGTCCACGAGCACCTTGTCAGTGACGATCCGGTCCCAGCGCGCCAAGCCGGGGCAATGGCCCAGCATGACCACTTCCAGCACACTGGCAGGAGGGGGAACCGGGCGGGCTCCCAGCTCAATGCGGCCGTCAGCGAGGAACACGATGGATTCCGGGTGTCAGACTACGGTCGCCTATTCCTGGCTCACCATCTCGACCGAGAGCACCAACTCCTCCATCGCGACGTCGCCGCCGCCCTTGGCCGTCAGCGTCGGGCCGGTCCACTTGATGGGCATGGCGCCGGAGAGTTTCCAGGTGACCACGGTCTCGCTGCGGTCCTCGCTCTGCAACTGAATGGTGACCGTGCGCTTGACGTCCTTGGCCTTGCCCTGGCGGGCCAATTCGATCCAGTCATAGAGGTTCTGATAACCGATCACGCCACGCTTCAGGGTCACGTCACCTGATTTATGGATGCCCGGCAGCTTGTGTACGTAGTTCACCGCCGAGTTGCCGGGACGGTACTCAGCCACGGTCACTTCCATATTCAGGCCAGAGACCTCGGAAAACCCGGCCTGCACTTCCTTTTCCTGTCCCTGGCCCAGATTCACGAGGAAGTTGAACGCGGCATAGGGGGTGTCACGGGTAACGCTCATGGTAGGACTCTCCTGTTATCCGGTCAGGCATCCGCCGTCTTCTGGCCGATGCGGAAGATGACGAATTCGGCAGGGCGCAGGGGCGCCACACCCACCACGCAGACCATGCGACCGTTGTCGATGTCGTTCTGCGTCATGGTGGAACGGTCACAGCGCACGAAGTAGGCTTCCTTGGGAGTGCCTCCCAGCAGCCGGCCGTTTTTCCATTCGTTGAACAGAAAGTCTTCCACCGTGCTGCGCATATTGGCCCAGAGCGCCTCGCCATTCGGCTCGAACACGGCCCACTGCGTGGACTTCTCGATCGAGCGCTCCAGATAGAGGAAGAAGCGCCGCACATTCAGGTACTTCCATTCCGGATCGCTCGACAACGTGCGCCCACCCCAGACTCTGTGACCACGGCCCGGGAAGGATCTCAGGCAGTTCACGCCATTCGGATTGAGCAGTTCCTGCTGGAACTTGTTGATCTGCTGCTCGAAGCGCAGAGCGCCCAGCACCACCTCGTTGGCGGGCGCCTTGTGGACGCCGCGATCCACGTCGGTCCTGGCATACACGCCAGCCATGAAGCCCGAAGGGGGCAGGCTGATCTCCGTGCCCTGCCCGGTCGGATCCGTGGCGATCACCCAGGGGTAATAGAGCGCCAGGCGGCTGTCATCGAAGTTGTTCCGGAAGGTGCGCACCTCTTCCAGACTCATGCCGGCCCGGGCATCGACGATGCCGACCCGGTAGCGCATCCGGCGACAGTGCTTCTGCATCTCCATCAGCACGGCGGCGTGAGTGTCTGCGATCGCCGCCGCGGCAGGCACCATGACGATCGAGACGTCCTCGGCCGTTTCCAGCGCAGTCAGACCGGTACTGCCGACGACTAGATCCTCCTCCCCGGCATAGTCCGCGGCGTCCGGAACATCCCCATCCGAGCCGCCGTCGAGGGCGATGAGGTAACGCGGACCGTCCAGGGAATTGGCGGGCGGGTTGAGATCCGTGGCGTTGAACAGGGACTCCAGCGCAGCCAGCACTTCAGAGCCGTCCAGACCCTCGGCCAGGGTTGCCGCGACGGGTTGCGCCAACTGATCGGATCGAAGCGCCGGGCTGGCCGGCAGCAGGGCATCGAGGGAATTGCTCGTGCCTGGGGCCACCGTCACATGGCCGACGCGCCAGATGATCTCGCCGTCCTTGCCGCCGCGACGCACATCCAGATCGAACAGGCGCACCGACAGGCTGTCGATGAAATCGGACTGGCCATGTAGGGCCGGAATCAGCAGCGTGATATCGGCCGACAGCCCTGGGTTTCGCCCCTTCGGCAGCGTCAAGGTGGTGCCGGCCGCATCCAGAAAACCGGTCAGCGTGGCCTTGTTCCGAGCGTAGGTCAGACCCGAGAAATTCCAGCTGGCGTTGAAGGCACTGACATCGATTGCCGATGCGCCCGATTTCTTCAGCCTGAGCGTGGCCAGGGTGCCGGCAGCCAAATCGGCCTGCTGGGGCGCACGGACACGGGTCCGATAGGCCTGGGTCGTGGCCGGCAACGCAGCGACCACCAGGCTGGCGAGTCCGCCCACAGCGGTGTGGGTGCCGGTGGTCACCACCACAGGCACGCCCTGCACTTCGTAGTTCAGGCCCTGCCGTTTCACGACAGCGGTCACGTCGACCGGAAACTTGTCGTCGGCCGGCAGGGTGCCAACCCAGGCGGCCTTGGTCACACCGGTCGCACTCAGATAGAGCAGATCACCATCGCTGGACGAAAACACGGCCACGTCGGAGAGCAGGTTTTCGGTGTTCTTCCAGTGCACTTCGAGGGTGGTGTTGCCCATGGCACCCGGGAAGCGGGCCTTGAACGCTACGTCCGTCACAGCGGAAGCACTGGCCCCCGAAGCAGCGCTACCGCCAGTGCCATCGGCCGCCGCATCGTTGACACCGCCCAGGATGCGCACGACATAGAGTTGTTTGCCACCGTTGTCAAAAAACGCCCGTGCGGCATGTGCGCTGTAGTTTGGCACGGTGAGCGAATCACCGTCGCTGGAAAACACCAGGCTCTGGCAATCGCCAAATATCCGTTCGAATTCGCCATAGCTGGTAACCACCTCCGGCACTCCCCGGATCGGGCCGGTTCTGGTTGGCCCGACCAGGCCAGCGACGCTGGTACCGACACCTTCGATGGACTTCTGGCGAAAACTAGTCTCTTCGATGAAGACGCCGGGTGCAAGATATTCAGGCATGACGTGCTCTCCTTGCGCGCTGGAGGTTAGCTGGATTTCAGGACGATGGCGGTCTGGCCAGGGCTATAAAGAGTGGTGGTCATTCCCGGCACGAGGGTAACACCCAGACCATTGGAAAATCTCAATTTCTTTTGAATTGTTTTACCTGCGCAGACTTGAATCGGGCCTAGTTTTTCCGGATCAATGGGTTGATCCGGCCTATTGCTCAAATTGGCCCGGATTTTCAGGGTCGCCGTATAGCTGCTGACGTGCGCATCCTTGGGCAACGGGGGAAGCCGATCCAGGGCCAGACGAAACTCACCGAGCGCGTCGGCCTGAGCGATGTATTCCATGACCGGAGAACCGAGCGGCTGAACAGTCAGACATACCAGTGCCCACGACAGAGGAGAACCATCCTCCTTGAGCACACGCCCCTGGGCTCCGCCCCCTTGGGTGTACCGAGTCCCCATAGGGGACCGATAGAGCCTGACCTGCGCGCCGGCTCCCGCGCCCAGCTTGAGCCCAAATAGTCTGGGCAAAAAGCAGCCGGTCGTGTCGGTCAGCGCGCCATTCAGTTCGTAACTCGGCAGGGCTGGTCTGAGCAGATCCGCCGCACCCGCCTTCCCGGCAGCGATCGAAACCATGCCCGTAGCCCCGGTGATCCACAGCACACTCATCGAGGATTTGTGGATGACCTTCAGGTTCTCAGGTCTGCGGGTGAGATTCAGCCTGAAGCCCTCTGTGGAAACCGGCCGCCCGCCGCCCGCCTGCAGTCCGCTGACATCCAGCCACTGAATCCAGTCGCTGCCGTGGGCGATCAGGGTTTCAAGCATCACGGCTGCCCTGCTTCGTCCGCCGCTGGGAAGATCAGCGTCCTGACCAGAGGTGCGTCCTCGGCGACAACGTCCGGGGCCAAACGAACTGACTTGATGATGTAGGGCGCAGAGAGCCGATAGTTGCCAGGCAAGCTATCCCACATACGCATCAGATCCTCGGTACTCATGTCATCCGGGACAACCTGCACCGAATCGGCAGTTCGCCAGTCCGCATCGGCCTGCCCGAGATGCGATGAGTCAAGCTGCAGACCACTGCCAATAATCTGCATGGCCGCCGCAAGGTAATTGATCTCGGACTCCCGATTGGAGCTCCACCCAATCAGCAGAATGTGCAGATTGACAGGCAATTCAGCCTGTGGCGTTCGACGCCCTGCAGCGGGAGGCAGGAACCGATTCCGACTAAACGGGTCCACGGCAATCCGGTGGACGTAAATGCCGAGGGCATCTGCCGCGATGGCACCGGCCAGATCCTGGGAGCCAAGTATCAAAATACTCGGATTTCCTCCCAACAGCGTGGCCATGCGCTTAGATAACTGTTCGCGCAACGCCAGCAATACACCTAAAGCCGATCGAAACGAGGCCACAAATTCGCCCTCTACGTTGCAGCTTTCGCGAATATGGGGGCAATTCAGCCCAAGCTCGTTACACCAGCCATTGCCAACTCCGCAAACTGCCTATGCAGTGTTCCGACTATAGCAAGGCACGAATTGGTTCACAACCGACTATTACACAAAAGTGACTAAGCGGGTCGCCTGAAAATAGCGCCGCGCCAGACAACTTGTTAATTGTCAATTGTCAGGCATCAAAACCCATGAAGCTCACAGGCAAACCAGGCCTCTGAACCCTCGCGCGGCGTAGTAGGACTCGGCGCCGTTGTGGTAGACAAAGACGTGGTCATATCGCCGGTCGCAAAAGATCGCTCCGCCCAGTCGTCGGATGCGATCAGGCGTTTTGACCCAGCTTGAGGTCTTGCGGTCGAACTCCCCCAGGCCCTGCAATGTCCGGTACTGCGCCTCGGTCAGCAGGTCGACGCCGAGATCCGCCGCCATCTCGATCGCGTTGCCTGCGGGCTTGGCCTGCTTGCGGGCATCAAGGGCTTCGCGGTCGTAGCACAGGCTCCTGCGGCCTGACGGGCTCTCTGGCGAACAGTCGCAGAAGACCCAACCCGCCTCCTTGTCCAGGATCACGACATCCGGCTCACCACCCGTCGTCTCCATGCGGGACAACACGGCCAGTACTCCGGGGTTGGCCGCCAGCTTGTCCAGCACACCTGACCACTGAACCCCGACATGCCGCTCCTGATGCCGGTGGAACCGGTCCCGTAGAAGTTCCAGCAACTCTTGCTGCGTTGGATGTGCATTCATCCGGTCTCACTCCTGCGGCCCCACCATCGCAAACATCACCCCCTGCGGGTCGAGCCCAAGCGCAATCAGACTGCCGCCCGGAACCTGGTGCGGCCCCATGATGATCTTGCCGCCCGCTGCCGCAACCCGTCCGATCGTCTCCGGCACGTTGGTGACGTTGATGTAGTACAGCCACATCGGACGCGGCATCTGCGGCATGCAGCGCAGCATGCCGCCCACAGCAGCGCCCTCACCGGTCGCGAAGAGTTGATAGACCCCGTTCGGGCCCATATCCATCACCTCCGTCCCACGCCAGCCGAAATGCCGGCCATGCCAGGCCAGTGAATCCGCGGCCTCGGCGCCGTACAACTCGTGCCAGCCCACCGTGCCGGGCGTGCCCGGCGGCAACGGCTGCGGGCGCCTCGAACTCATGTCGGGGGTAAACAGCACCAGCGGCGCCCCGGCCGGGTCGGTCACCACCGCGAAGCGCCCCACCCCGGGCATGTCGGTGCCGGGAAAGCGCAGCAGACCACCGTCCGCCGCCACCTCGGCCGCCTTGGCATCGACGTCATCCACCGCCACATAGCCCACCCAGCTCGGCCACGCCCCGGCCGCGCAGGCTTCAGGCGGAATCTTCATCAGCCCGGCCACCGGAGTCGCGCCGACGCTCAGCAGCGTGTATTCGGTGCCCGGCCCGGCCGAGCTGGCCTGCCAGCCAAACACCTGGGTGTAGAAGGCCGCCGCCGCTTCGGCATCCTCGGCCATCAGTTCGTACCAGACGAAGGGACTGGGGAAGAAGCAGGGCTGGGCTGCGTGAGTAGTTGATGAAGAGGTCATGGCCGGACTCCGGAAAATTCACAAAGATGCCAACAAGAAAAAAGGGCCACCCTGAGGTGGCCCTTGCTGCGTTCAGCGTCGTGACGACAGCGCTCAGGCGGCCGAGAAGCCGTCCAAGGTGGCGTTGAATGTGGCGCTCGGACGCATCACGGCCTCAAGCTTGACCGGGTCCGGCTGGTAGTAGCCACCGATGTCGACATGGTGCCCCTGCACGCTGTTGAGTTCCTCGACGATCTTGGCCTCGTCGGCGGTCAGGGCTGCAGCCAGCGGCGCAAACTTGCCAGCGAGCTCGGCGTCCTCGGTCTGGGCCGCCAACTCCTGGGCCCAGTACATCGCCAGATAGAACTGGCTGCCACGGTTGTCGAGCTCGTAGGTGCGCGGCGAAGGCGACTTGCGGTTGTCCAGCAGCTTGCCCGTGGCCGAATCCAGAGTCTTGGCCAGGATCTTGGCACGGGCGTTGCCGTTCTTGATGCCCATATCCTCGAAGGACACCGCCAGCGCCAGGAACTCACCCAGGCTGTCCCAGCGCAGGTGGTTTTCTTCCACCAGTTGCTGCACGTGCTTCGGAGCCGAACCACCCGCACCGGTTTCGTACATGCCACCACCAGCCATCAGCGGCACGATGGAGAGCATCTTGGCCGAGGTGCCCAGTTCCATGATCGGGAACAGGTCGGTCAGGTAGTCGCGCAGGATGTTGCCGGTGGCGCTGATGGTGTCCTGGCCGCGCACGACGCGCTCCAGGGTGTAACGCATGGCACGCACCTGGCTCATGATCTGGATGTCCAGACCGTTGGTGTCGTGCTCGTGCAGGTACATCTTGACCTTGCGGATCAGCTGCGCCTCGTG
>DALYHR010000044.1:0-11816 GCA_031970775.1 Burkholderiaceae bacterium
TGTCGGGCGACAACGGCGCGACGATCTCTCCGGCCATGCACACCATGCCGGACATGAACACCAGCTTCCTCGACTCGGATCTGACCGAGGAAAGCCGCGAGGAGACCGCCACGGTCGAGATCTCCGGGCATCTGGTCGGGGACATCGGCACCGTGCTCAAGGATCTCGATGCCGAGATCGGCGGAGCCCGCTTCGTCACCGTGTCATGCCAGCGGCTGATCCGCATCGATTTCATCGCGGCTGGCGACCTGCTCAACTGGGTGGTCGCCCGCAACAACGAAGGACGGACCGTCACCTTCGAGAACGCCCACCGTCTGGTCGCCCTGTTCTGCGACACGATGGGCTTCAAGGAGCACGCTCGCATCAAGATCCGCACCGTCTGAACCCAGCAGGCTGCGGCGGCGGGCCGGCACCTCGACGAGGCGGTGCACCCCTCCCAACACATTTTTCCAGGGAACCTCGTCATGGAGTCCTTTCACGGCACGACCATCCTGAGCGTGCGACGCGGCTCGATGGTCGCGATGGGCGGTGACGGTCAGGTCACGCTCGGCAATATCGTCGTCAAGGCCACCGCCCGCAAGGTGCGCAAGCTGCATCGCGATCAGGTGCTGGCCGGATTCGCCGGCGCCACCGCCGATGCCTTCACGCTGTTCGAGCGGTTTGAATCCAAGCTGGAAAAGCATCAAGGCCATCTGGTGCGCGCCGCCGTCGAGCTGACGCGCGACTGGCGCACCGATCGCGTGCTGCGCCGCCTCGAGGCGATGCTGGCCGTCGCCGATCGGACCGCTTCGCTGATCATCACCGGCAACGGCGACGTGCTGGAGCCCGAGCAGGGCATCGTCGCGATCGGCTCAGGCGGTGCGTATGCGCAGGCCGCCGCGCGCGCCCTGCTGGAGCACACCGAGCTGACCCCGGCCGAGATCGTCAAGAAGTCGCTGGAGATCGCCGGCGACCTGTGCATCTACACCAATCAGCAGCATGTGGTCGAGGTGCTGGCATGAGCATGACTCCGCAGGAAATCGTCTCTGAACTCGACGCCCACATCGTCGGCCAGAAAGACGCCAAACGCGCTGTGGCGATCGCGCTGCGCAACCGCTGGCGCCGCCAGCAGGTGGCCGAGCCACTGCGCACCGAGATCACGCCGAAGAACATCCTGATGATCGGCCCGACCGGGGTGGGCAAGACCGAGATCGCCCGGCGTCTGGCGCGGCTGGCACAGGCGCCTTTTGTCAAGGTCGAAGCGACCAAGTTCACCGAGGTCGGCTACGTCGGCAAGGACGTCGACACCATCGTGCGCGACCTGATCGACAACGCGATCAAGGACGAGCGCGAGCGCGAGATTCAGCGCGTGCGCATGCGCGCCGAGGACGCCGCCGAAGACCGCATCCTCGACGTGCTGGTGCCGCCGGCGCCCGGCTCGGCCGGCAGCCCCGACAGCAGCGCCCGGCAGATTCTGCGCAAGCGGCTGCGCGAAGGGCAGCTCGACGACCGCGAGATCGAGATCGAGCTGTCGGCCAGCCGTCCTCCCGTCGAGATCATGAGCCCGCCCGGCATGGAAGACATGGCCGAGCAGCTCAAGGGCCTGTTCTCGCAGCTCGGTCAGGACAAGCGCACCTCCCGCAAGCTACGCATCGCTGACGCGCGCAAGCAGCTGATCGACGAAGAAGCCGGTCGAATGGTCAACGACGAGGAAATCAAGGCCCGCGCCATCGCCAATGCCGAACACAACGGCATCGTCTTCATCGACGAGATCGACAAGGTCGCGGCGCGTCAGGACAGTCATGGCGCCGATGTGTCGCGCCAGGGTGTGCAGCGCGATCTGCTGCCGCTGGTCGAAGGCACCACGGTCAGTACCAAGCACGGCATGGTCCGCACCGATCACATGCTGTTCATTGCCTCGGGGGCCTTCCATCTGTCGCGGCCGAGCGATCTGATTCCCGAGCTGCAGGGCCGCTTCCCGATCCGGGTCGAACTGGCCTCGCTGTCAGTCGATGACTTCGAGGCGATCCTGACCCAACCCCGGGCCAGCCTGCTTGAACAGTACCGCGCCCTGCTCGCCACCGAAGGCGTGACGCTGGAGTTCACCCCGGCGGCGATCCGCCGCATCGCCGAGATCGCCTGGGAGGTCAACGAGCGCACCGAGAACATCGGCGCCCGCCGCCTGGCCACCGTCCTGGAGCGCCTGCTCGATGAGGTGTCCTACGCCGCCCCGCAGCGCAGCGGCAGCACGGTGACGATCGACGTCGCCGATGTCGACGCCCGCCTGGCCGCGCTGGCTGGCAACCAGGACCTGTCCCGTTTCATTCTTTGAAGCTACCCATGACCGCCACTTCGCCCGATCCGACCCCGACCCCCCCGGCGGCCGCCCCGAGCAGCGGCGGCATCGACTGGGAGCAGCTCGGCATTCCGATGATCATGCTGGCCAGCGATGCCCGCATGGTCCGCACCAACAAGGCCTTCCGCCTGCTGGCCCGCAGCGCCGGCTGCGATGACATCGGCACCGGCACCGACTGGCTGTCGCTGCTCGATGCCGAAGCGCGCACCCAGCTCTTTGCCGCGCTGGCTGACCGCCGCGGCGCCGCCGGCCCGCTGGGCTGGGTAGGCAATTCCGGCCAGCCAGTGCGCTGGCTCTCGGCCACGCTGCGCTGGCACGCCCAAGGCACCGGCTGTCTGTGCGTTCTGCACGACGTCACGCCGGTGATGCTGGTCGAGCAGACCACCCGCTACCGCATGGACCTGCTGCGCGAGCGCGTCCACGCGATGCCGCTGCCGCTGGCGTATCTCGACCCGAAGGGGCGCAACGTCCTGTACGCCAATCAGCAGTTCGGCCGCGTCTTCGGCCTGGACGTGCGGCAGATCGAGGAGCGCCTCGACCGCCCCTTCGTCGATCTGGTCGGCAAGGATCTGGCCCGGGTGTGCCGACCGGCGATCGAGTACGTCCAGAACGCCCGCACCACGATCCGGATCGAGCACCCGCAGCGGGTGGCACAGCCTCCGCAGCCCCCCGCCGAAGTCGCCCCGGACACCACACAGCACGCAGAGGCGCTGCCCCCTGAAGACGCCCACGCCGTGGCGGTCAGCGCCCCGGTTGGCGCCGAGCTGGATACGCCGGACGAATCCCCGGACCATCGCTGGATCCAGATCTCGGTCGCTCCGCACCTCGATCGGGTCGGCGTCCTGATGGGTCTGTACGTGATGCTCAACGACATCACGCGCCACCACGACCAGACCCAGTCGCTGCGCGATAACCAGCAGCGGCTGCACCTGCTGGCCGAGGCAGCCCGCGAAGGCATCGTGCTGCTGCGCGATCAGCAGATCGCCGAGGCCAACGACGTGGTCTGTCAGTGGATCGGCATCCCCCGCGAAGCGCTGATCGGCCGGCCCTGGTCCGAATTCGCCGGCAGCATCACCAGTCCGACTGGCCTGCGCGACTGCGATGGTCACCCGCTGCCCGTGGAAGTGCTGCCGACCGAGCGCGTCACGGCTCGCCACCCGGCCGAACTGCAGACCCGCGTGATCCGCCACCTCGGTGACTCGCAACTGGCCCGGCTGCGGCTGGATCATCTGCGCTATCACGATGGGCTGACCGGAGCACTCAACCGGGAGGGCTTCCATCAGCGGTTGTCATCGGCCCTGACGACCCCGATCGAATCGGGCGCCTGGGGCGTGCTGCAGATCGGCATCGACCGCATCGAGGCGCTGGAAGAAGCGCTGGGCAGTCCGCTCACAGACGCCCTGCTGGTTGAACTCACCCACCGCCTGCGCGAGAAGCTGCGCAGCACCGACGCCCTGGCCAGCAGTGGTCGGGGGGAATTTCTTGTCCTGACCCGGCTCGACTCGCTCTCAGCGCTCGGACCACTGGGGCGCCGACTGCTGCAGGCAATCGAAAAGCCAGTCCAGCTGCCGGGCCAATCCACCCCGCTGGAGGTCGGCGCCTCGATCGGCTGCGCTCTGTGCCCGGCCCCGGGCACCCCGCAGGAGTCCGAGCAGTCGATCGATGTCGTTCTGCGCCAGGCCCTGCGCGCGCTGGATCAGGTGCGCCAGCGTGGAGGCAGCGATATTCAGGAGGCCGGCAATGCCCAATCCTGGGGCCGTGTGGTCGATCTGCAGCGTGAGTCACGAGGACGCTCCGCCATGGAGCAGGGTCATCTGGCGCTGCACTTCCAGCCCCAGTTACGCTGCACCGACGGCGCTCCCGTCGGGGCGGCGGCCACCATCATGCGGCGCCATGCCGACGGCCACTGGCTGGAATGGACCCTGCCGGGCGCGGCCGATCAGCTGCAGGCACCGCTGATTCGTCGCATCAGTCTGTGGATGCTCAAGACGGCAGCGCAAGCAATCCGGCGCTGGCAGCCTGCAGGCATGCCCCCGTGGTTCAGCATCGTGTTGCCGCTCTCCGCACCCCAGCTGATGTCGCCTGAATTCGCACCCCAGGTCGGGCGAATTCTCGAAGACGAACACATTCCGGGACATTGGATCGAGTTCGATCTCGAGCCCGAGGCGGTCATTCAGACCACCGAAGCAGCGCTGGACCCGCGCATCGCCGCTTTGCGTCAGCTCGGAGTGCGGCTGTCGGTCGAGCCGCTGGGCGATACGGCGATCGCACCTGCACGCCTGCGCAATCTCGGCGTCGAGAAGTTCCGCATCGGCCGCAGCTGCGTCAGTGGCCTGCCGGGCGATGCGCTCAGTGCGGTGACGGCTCGGGCCGTGCTCGATCTGGCCCGCTCACGCGGTCTGAGCGTGACGGCCGATCAGGTCGATACCGAAGCGCAGCATCGCTTCCTGGTCGAGAACGGCTGCGACTTCGTGCAGGGCTCGGTGATCGGGCCGCGCATGAACACGTCCGAGCTGGCCGCCTGGCTGGCTCAGACCGGTTTGTCACCCTTGGCCGGAGAAGAGGATGCAGCGGCGGCAGGCGGCGGCATCTTCAACCCGAGCTGAAAGTCGTCGTACTCGCCGGGGCGATGACGGATCGCCCCGGGCCACAGCAGCATGCCGATCGAGATCAGCCACAGCCACGGATCGATCAGGGCATCCCAGAGATTGCTCGACGTCGTCAGCCCCAGGCCGTAGCCCAGGCAGGCGGCCGGCAAGGCCAGATAGAACACGCTGCGGCGATGGCGGGCATCGAGGCTGACCAGCGCCACCAGCGCCAGCAGCACCAACCCTTCGCGGCGCATCCAGCCCCAGGAATACAGATCCCAGTCCACCGGTCCGAGCGCACTGCCGTACAGCACCGCCCCGGTGGTGGCGATCGTCACGGCCAGCCCGCGAGTCCAGACCTGCAGCCGGGTCTCCAGGCCGCCATACAGCTCGACGCGTGAACGCCGATGCGGTCGGACCGCGTGCACGGCGTGATGCCAGATCGACCACAGCGCCAGAAACACCGTCGTGCCGGACAGATCGCCGAAGCTGCTGCGCAGCAACAGGGCCAGCGGCACCACGCCGACGGCAAAGAGCAGCCCGACCAGCGCCGCCGGCAGCCATTGGCCTGGCCGGGTGGTCACCCAGACCAGCCGCACCCCCAGCCACAGCAGCGCCAGGGACCAGCCGACGACGCCGGCCAGTGGTGCCAGGTCGGACAGGACGGTGACAGCAGGCATCGTGATCATGGCCGAGGGCTCCGCGTCGGCTCGTGGGAACGAGGCGGGTTGTTGCGAATCATGTAGCGGGCCGTCTCGTACCAGCCTCGGGCCAGCTCGCGCATATCGCGCTCGACCGGCCCTTCGGGCACCTGGGTCAGCGGATCCTGCAGCGCCCAGTTACGGCCCGGCACGGCATCACTGCCGACCGAGACATAGCGGTTAGCCGACAGCAGGGCCGGCTCGGGCATGAACAAGTAGGTCGAGCGGCTGGCGTCAAAACGCGGATCAAGCAGATCCCGGCCCATCGTGGTGTTGCGGTAGGGCTGATCGAACAGGCCCGCCAGCGTCGGCATCACATCGACCTGGTTGGCCGGGCGATCGTTGCGCGCCGGCTTGATCCAACGCGGCGAGTACAGCAGCATCATGTTGTGGCCATTGGTCAGCCCCAGCGGCCCGAAGTAGGCCGGCATATTGGCGCCGGGCTGACCCAGGATGCCGTGATCGCCATAGAGCATGAAGACGGTGTCGTCGAACCAGGGCTGCTGGCGCGCCATCTCGAAGAAACGGCCGACGCTCCAATCGAGGTAGCGGTAGGCGTTGTACTCCAGCACCGAGGTGAAGCCAGCATCGGCCAGCTGGCGCGGCGTGGCCTGACGCAGCAGGAAGGGGCCCGGCTTGTCCGGCGGACCCAGATCGGCCTGAGGAATGGTGTACGGACGGTGATTGCCCGCCGTCTGCACCACGGCGAAGAACGGACGCTTATCGCCGCCGTCCTGCGACTCCTTGATGTGGCGAAGGGTTTCCTTGAACAGATCGTGGTCGGAGATGCCCCAGACATCGCTGACGGGTGCCTGGAACTGTCCTTCCTCGACGATGTGCAGATCGGGCACGCTGCGCTTGAGAAAACCCCGCACGTTGCCCCAGGTGGTGCTGCCGCCGATGAAGTACCACTTCGAGTGCCCGCCGAAGGCGTTCATGATCAGGTGCTGATCGACCGCCTGCTGATCGCGGCTGGAGGTGTCACCCTGCTGCACATCCGGAATGCCGGTCATGCTGGCGAAGACGCCGCGAGCCGTGCCGCCATGGGCGCTGAACAGCCGGGTGAACACCACCCCGCTCTTGGCCAGACGGGCAATTTCCGGCGAAGGATCGAGCGGATTGCCAAAGACGCTGGACTTGTAGCCCGAGTACGACTCCAGAATCACCACCACCACATTGAGCCGCTTGGGCAACGCGCCGGCGCGCGGCTGACCCCAGCGACTAAAGTCGAGCCGCTCCGGATCCGGGTGATCCACCCCGAGGTAGGCCGCCACGCGTGGGTAATGCCGACGCACGGCCGCCAGATCGGGGGCATCGCGGCGGAAGGCGGCCGTGTCGGACAGGGCTAGCACCGGGTTGAGCGCCAGACTGGCCAGATACGGACCGCCAGCCAGTTCATGCGCGTCGCTCCAGCGCAGCGGGTATTGCGACCAGCGGCCGTGGATGCCCAGCAGCACCAGGGCAGCGCACAGCACAGTCCAGATCACCCGGCGTCCGATGCGGCGCAGCAGCGTGGTCGGCAGCCCGGCCGAGCTCACTCCCTGCCCGCGCCGGAACAGTGCCCGAGTCAGACTCATGAACAGGATGACGAAGACCACCAGCCCGAGCAGGATGCGCAGCACCGGATAGGTGCTCCAGACCATGCCGGCCGAAGTCTTGGCGTCCTTGGCGAAATTGACCACCGAAGCGTTGATGCGCTGGCTCAGATAGGCGTAATGCCCGGCATCGACGATGTAGACCAGCGTCACGCCCGTCACAGCCAGGGTCAGCAGCAGGGCCCATAGGCCCCGGACCGCCCGCAGGCGTGACCACGGCGACAACACCGGCACCGTGCCGATCACCAACACCGGCAGCACCAGCCACAAACCCAGGCGCAGATCGAAGCGGAAGCCCAGCTTCAGCGCCGCCATGGCCAGACCTGGGTCAGTCCCGGTCGGCGCAAACCACAGGTGGAAGGCCAGCCGTGCCAGGCTCAGGCAGATCAGCCACAGCACCAGCCAGCCAGCGGCCATACGAATCGGCAGCGGAATGCGATTCAGCCCCCAGGGCACGGAGTCGGTGGGTCTGAAGACAGTCGAAGGCAAAGGGGTCGCCATCAGGGCCTCCCAGAGGGTTCAGCCCCGGCGGACGCAGCCGGCATACCCGCCGAAGCCGCAGCTTCAGCAGGAGCGGGGCAGGCCTGGAACTGCAGATGGGCGATCTCACGGCGATCGCGGGTGTAGATCATCTCGATGCGGTTGCCTCGGACGATCAGGCTCGGGTAGGAGGCCTCAACGGCTTCGGCCTGCTCAGCCCCGGGCACAGGGCGCCACTCCCCCTCGGGGTCATCCCAGAACCGCATGGCCAGCGCCAGCCGCTGCCGGGTGCTCGTCTCCGGGTTGTAGGCCATCAGCCAGGCGCGCTGCTGCGGCCAGCTGACCATTGCGATCGAGGCATCCGGGTTGGGCAATCCGATCGGTTGCGGAGCCGACCAGGTCTGACCGCCATTGATCGACTCCTGCTGATGGACCTGGGCATGGGCCGAATCCCCGCTGCGCATCACGGCGATGAGGTGTTTCGGGTCAGCATCGCTGGCGATGGCCGGCTGCAGCAGTTGCGGCCCGGGCGCCATGCGCCAGCGCGACAGTAGCTGGCCGCTGGCGCTCAGGTGCAGTACTTCGGGACGCTTGATCGCGAACTCGTGATAGACCGGCAGCAGCAACGTGCCATCCGGCAGAGGTTGCGGCGGATGCCGAACCAGGGTCGAGACATTCCACCAGGGGCTGGTCACCCAGTCGTCGGCTGACTTGAAGCTCAGACCGAGATCATCGGAGCGCAGATGGGCCAGCCGTGACATCGCCCAGCCTCCCAGCGTGACGTTGACCACCGCCAGATGCAGGCGCCCCTCCGCGTCGCGCCAAGCCACCGGATTCCCCAACTTGCGCACATCGCGGTGAATCAGCCTGGACAGGACCGAAGCGGTCAGCACCGGCTGAGCCGGCAACCACCGCTGGCCGTCGAACTGCGAGCGCAACACCACCACGTCAGCGGCGCCTTCACGGCTGCCTGCGAACCAGAATGCCAGGGCCTGATGGTCATCCAGGGCCAGCAAGGTGGCGGCGTGATGCTGGGCGCGCTCACCCTTGGGCAGCACCTGCAGCTCGCCCACCCGGGTCAGACAGCGCTGGGCGGACGGCGCAGAAGCCACCACACCCGCCGACAGCGCAGCGGATTCGGGCTGCGGCGTGACGGACGACGGCAGGGCAACGCCCGATTGCTCGACCATCCGCCCCCACGCGAACACGACCGCCAGCGTAAAAATGAGCGCCCAGCGCAAATAAAGCATGACGTCTATCGACCCTTATGAATCCAACTGCCGCACCCGGGTGTGCCGACAAAGCAGTTTTGATCCGTCGAATAGATCAGCTCCGGCACCAAGCAAAGCGTCGGATTCTAGCAACGGGGCGGAGGCACGGGTGTTTCAGCCGGCGAATACGGTGAACGCTCCTGCGCGAGTTGCAACAGACCTTCAAAAATCAGGGTGTCGATCGTCTCGAAAGGCAGCCCGGTCATCGGCGCCAGCTTGACGGCCGCCCCCCCGGTCATGAACAACATCGGATCCGGCCCCGGACAACGCCGACGCAGGTGCTGATACATCCGCTCAACCGCCCCGGCAATCGCCCAGGCCCCGCCGCTCATCAGCGCATCGCTGGTGTTGGTCGGAAATTCGCGAATCTCGCCGGTCGGCACTTTCAGGCCAGCCGTGCCCATCTCCAGCGCCTTGAGCATGAGCCCAAAGCCCGGCAGGATCAGCCCGCCCAGAAAGTTGCCTTCGGCGTCCAGGGCATCGACCGTCACAGCCGTCCCCACCATCACGACCAGCGCACCGCACTCACCGCCGGCCGCCAGCACCCGCTGCCGCGCCCCGATCAGCGCCACCCAGCGATCCACACCGAGTCGCACGGGGTGGTCGTAGCCGTTGGTCACGCCACCGGCCCGCGCCGACGACACCGTCCAGCGAGGCTCCAGATCCCAGATTTCCAGCTGTTCCTCGACGCGACGGCGTACCGAATCCCCCGCCACGGCACAGCCCAGCATCGCTTGCGGCGGCTCCAGATCCCGCCAGTCGGTGTCACCGAGCCGGTCGATCATCTCCAGAAAGACGGCACCGTGCCGCAGCAAGGCCGCACCCGGTCCTCCACGGTCGAAGATCGCCCACTTCAGACGGGTGTTGCCAATATCGATGACCAAAAAACTCATGGACAGGGTCGGACGGAAAAACTAGGCCAACAGGGTCAGGGCGCGCCGAAACAGCAACGCAGCCTCGCTGCGCTCATGCGCGCCGGCGATCTTGCCACGGACCTCGTACAACAGTCCGGCCAGTTCCTCGCGGGTGCGCGCCCGGCGCACCTTGAGCATAGTCACCGCGCCGCTCAGCGGGGCTTCAACACGCAGGGCCTGAATCAGGAACTTGCGCGCCTCCGACACCAGCGTATCGGAGACATCCAGCGCCGCAAGCTCGCTGTTGGTCATGGCCATACCGAATCCGACCGAGTCCTCCAGCCGTCCCCAATCCGAGAGCACTGAATCCGAGGCTTCCAGGGCCGGATTGCTTCGACCGGAGGCCAGGCCTGCGCCTACTCGTTCCTCAGTGCGCTGTTCGGCACGCAATTCGGCCTGCAGGTCGTGGGCCCGCCGACCATGGGCCACCGCGACAGTCACCAGACCGAGATCGCAGATTTCATCCAAATAGGCTTTGGGAATGCCGACCTGCGCGGCGAGTTCGAGAACTTGGCTGAGCGTGCGCTTGCCATCGACCAGGATCAGCATCGTCCTGTGGCGCTGGGACAGACCCAGCCGCCGCTGTGCCATCTCGATCTGACCCGATGGGGTCTTGATCAGAATCTTCACGTGGGGCCCTCCAGCGCTGTAGCGCGCTTCGGCTGACTGCTCCCTGGACAGGCCTCGCCCGAAAACGGACCACCCCGTCGACACCTTGCCGGTGCCGAGGCACGGTATTGCATCACAGATGCTCACAGCCAACGCCGCTCTGCCGGACCAGGCGCGGCGTTGCTAAGCAGGCATAAAAAAACGGCACCACGATCACAAGGCCAGCCCATCGTCGCCGACGGACCAGCCCCGTAACGGGTGCCGCTGTCCAATGTCCCACCTAGGAAGGTCGCCGTGTCACCACGACAACCCTGGCCGAGACTATGCCTCAGCCCCACCCGCTCGAATGGATCACTCGGGCGACCTCAGGCCGCATTTGTGTGGAGGATTCATCAGAAAACGGGACTACCCCGAAAGCGGGGATTGGCAGTGGCTTTCTGGCGGAATGAATCGCATCGTGACGTTTACGTAAACGTCACATAGAATGATCCTCTCCGCCCTCCTCCTGCGAACTTCCCATGACGACTCCCCACGACCTGGCCAGTTATCGCCCGACCCACAAGGTGCGTTTTGTCACCGCCGCCAGCCTGTTCGACGGCCATGACGCCGCCATCAACATCATGCGTCGCATCCTGCAAGGCATGGGGGCGGAAGTGATCCACCTCGGCCACAACCGTTCGGTCGATGAGGTGGTGACCGCCGCGCTGCAAGAGGATGTGCAGGGCATCGCGGTCAGCTCCTATCAGGGCGGCCATGTCGAGTACTTCCAGTACATGGTCCAGCTGCTGCGTGAACGCGGCGGTGCCCACATTCAGGTGTTCGGCGGCGGCGGCGGGGTGATCGTGCCGGCCGAGATTCGCCAACTGGCTTCCGAGGGCGTGCGCATCTACAGCCCCGAAGACGGCCAGCGCATGGGGCTGGCCGGCATGATCGGCGAGATGGTGCAGCGCTGCGACCTCGACTTCTCGACCTACGCGCCGACCACGCTGGCCGCCCTGCAAGGTGAGCCACACTCGCAAGGGGCCTGGCGCGCGCTCTCGCAGCTGATCACCGCGCTGGAAAACGGCAAGGCGGATGCTGGCGTGGTCGATGCCCTGCGTCAGGCAGCTCAGGCCAACCCGGTGCCGGTGATCGGCATCACCGGCACCGGCGGCGCCGGCAAGAGCAGCCTCACCGACGAGCTGATCCGACGCTTCCGCCTCGATCAGGAGGACAGCCTGCGCATTGCCGTGATCAGCATCGATCCGTCGCGTCGCAAGAGCGGCGGTGCGCTGCTCGGCGACCGCATCCGCATGAATGCGATTGGCCCGTGGTCAGCCGGCC
>DALYHR010000045.1:0-11717 GCA_031970775.1 Burkholderiaceae bacterium
TTCCACGCCCAGGGCCCCGAGGCCGATCTGTACCTCGAAGGCCATGACCAGCATCGCGGCTGGTTCCACTCGTCGCTGCTGCTGGGCTGCGCGCTGTTCGACCGCGCCCCGTACAAGGGCCTGCTGACCCACGGCTTTGCCACCGACGGCCAGGGCCGCAAGATGAGCAAGAGCCTGGGCAACACCGTCGAGCCGCAGACCATCACCACCAAGCTCGGCGCTGAGATCGTGCGTCTGTGGGTCGCCAGCACCGACTATTCGGGCGACCTCAACATCGACGACAAGATCCTGGCCCGCGTGGTCGATGCCTATCGCCGCATCCGCAATACGCTGCGCTTCCTGCTGGCCAACACCAGCGACTTCGACCCGACCGTCGATGCGGTGGCGGATGCCGACCTGCTGGAGATCGACCGCTGGGCGCTGGCGCGCAGTGCCGAGCTGCAAGCCGAGATCCTCCGCCACTTCGACGCCTACGAGTTCCACCCGGTGGTGGCCAAGCTGCAGGTGTTCTGCTCGGAGGATCTGGGCGCCTTCTACCTCGACATCCTCAAGGACCGTCTCTACACCACTGCGCCCAAGAGCTTGGCGCGCCGCTCGGCCCAGACCGCGCTGTGGCAGATCACCCACGCCATGCTGCGCTGGATGGCGCCGTTCCTGAGCTTCACCGCCGAGGAGGCCTGGACGCACTTTGCCGGCGCCAAGAATCAGGGCTCGATTTACTTCGAAACCTTCTGGCCCTTCGCCACGCCCAACGAGGCGCTGCTGGCCAAGTGGGCGCGGCTGCGCGCGATCCGCGAGCAAGCCAACAAGGAGATCGAAGCGGTGCGCACCACCGGCGCGGTCGGTGCCTCGTTGCAAGCCACGCTGGCCATCACCGCCGGTGCGGACGACGCTGCGCTGCTGCGCAGCCTGGGGGCGGATCTGAAGTTCGTCACCATCACCTCCACCGCCACCGTGATCGACGGCGAGACCCTGCAGGTGACCGTAACGCCGAGCACCGCGCCCAAGTGCGAACGCTGCTGGCACTACGCCGACGACGTTGGTCAGCACGCCTCGCACCCGACGCTGTGCGGTCGCTGCATCAGCAATCTGCACGGCACGGGGGAAGTGCGGCATGTCGCCTGATCGGTCGCCAACCGCCGGCCCGCTGCGCCGCTGGCTGCTGCTGGCGCTGGTCGTGATCGCGCTCGATCAGATCAGCAAGCTGCTGGTGGTGCAGCGCTTTGAGCTGCATGAGGGGGTGGCGCTGACGAGCTGGTTCAACCTGGTGCGGGTGCACAACCCCGGCGCGGCCTTCTCGTTTCTGGCTTCGCAGTCGGGCTGGCAGCGCTGGTTCTTCGTCGCGCTCGGGCTGGTCGCTTCTGGGGTGATCCTGGTGCTGCTGCGCCGCAGCAGCGGCCAGCCCCTGATGGCCGCCGCGCTGGCCTTCGTGCTCGGCGGCGCCTTGGGCAATGTGATCGACCGTTTCTGGCTCGGCGCGGTGGTCGATTTCATTCAGGTGCACTGGGCCTGGCTGGAGCCGCTCTTTCCGGGCGGGTACTTTCCGGCCTTCAACCTCGCCGACAGCGCCATCACCCTCGGGGCCGTGCTGCTGATCGCCGATGAAATCCGGCGGGTGCGGCAGGAGCGCCAGGCCGGTTGATTCGGGCCTCTCACCGCCTCACCAACGACAAGGGCCCCTCACGGGGCCCTTTGTCTTGGGGTCTACGCTGCAATCGTCAGCTGATCATCCCCATCATCCTCGGCAGCCACAGGCTCATGGTCGGCCAGTAGGTCACCAGCACCAGGAAGCCCAGCATGGTCAGCAGCCACGGCCAGACGGCGATGGTCAGCTCGGTGATGCCCATCTTGGTGATGCCTGAAGCGACGTAGAGGTTCAGGCCGACCGGCGGGTGGCACATGCCGACTTCCATGTTCACCACGATCAGGATGCCGAAGTGCACCGGGTCGATGCCGAGCTTGATCGCCACCGGGAACAGGATCGGCGCCATGATCAGCACGATGCTGGAAGGCTCCATGAAGTTGCCGGCCACCAGCAGCAGCACGTTGCACACCAGCAGGAAGGCAATCGGCCCCAGGCCCATGCCGACCAGCCAGTCGGCCAGTTGCTGCGGGATGTTCTCGTTGGCCAGCACGAAGCTGAACAGCACCGCGTTGGTGATGATGTACAGCAGCATCGCGCTCATGTTGGCCGAGGACAGCAGCACGCGCGGCACGTCCTTCAGGCCCATGTCCTTGTAGACAAAGACCGCGATGATGAAGGCGTAGACCGCGCTCATCGCCGCCGCTTCGGTCGGTGTGAACAGGCCGGTGTAGATGCCGCCCATGACGATGACGATCAGCATCAGGCCCCAGATCGACTCACGCAGCGTGCGCAGCCGGGTGGCCATCGAGGCCTTGGGCAGACGCGGGTAGTCGAACTTGCGGGCGCGCCACCAGGTGGTGAAGCCCAGCAGAAAGGCCAGCGCCAGCCCCGGGATCACCCCGGCCATGAACAGCGCGCCCACCGAGGTGTTGGTCGAGACCGAATACATCACCATCACGATCGAGGGCGGAATCAGGATGCCCAGAGCGCCCGAGGTGGTGATGATGCCGGCGCCAAAACGGGTCGGGAAACCCGCCTTGACCATCGCCGGCAGCAGGATCGAGCCGATCGCCACCACCGTGGCCGGGCTGGAGCCCGACACCGCAGCAAACAGCGCACAGGCCAGCACACCGGCCAGACCGAGGCCGCCATGCCAGTGCCCCACCATCGCCGAGGCGAAGTTGATCATCCGCCGCGCCACACCGCCGTGGGTGAGGAAGTTGCCGGCCAGGATGAAGAACGGGATCGCCATGATCTCGAACTTCTCGATGCCGGTGAACAGCTTCAGGGCGACCGAGGCCACCGGCACATCGGTGAAGGCGAAGATGAAGGTCAGGACCGTCAGGCCCAGCGAGATCGAGACCGGCATGCCGGTGAGCATCAGCGCCACCAGCAGACCGAAGATGATGAGGCCGTTCATGCGCGCGGCTCCTTGTCGTTGCGGGCGGCGGTGCCCTGCGCTTCGTGCGGATGTTGCAGAGGATGCAGGTTGTCTTCCATGCGGTAGATGCGGTCTTCGGTCCCCGGGGCCGGCACTTCGTCCTCCAGCCCGTCGACATGACCGTGGTCGTGATGCGGCAGCTCACCCGTACGCACGAAGCCCCAGGCCACCTGCAGGAAGCGGAAGCACATCAGCGACGAGCCCAGCGGAATCGCCAGATAGATGATCCAGGTCGGCCACTCCAGATCGGGCGTGGTCGGCCCTTCGATCACGCCGTCCAGACTCAGGCCGAAGGCCTTGTGGAAGGCGTAGTGCGCGCCGTTTTCCCAGACGAAGTGCGCGCCCAGCGTAGCGATCACGCCAGTGAACAGCGCGCCGGCCATCAGACCGAACAGCACGAACTTGGCGCGGCGACGGTCAGACAAGCGATTGATGAACACATCGACCCCGACGTGGATGCCGGTGCGCACGCCATAGGCCGCGCCGAACTTGGCCATCCAGACGAACAGATAAATCGTCGCCTCCTGAGTCCAGGCGACGTCCAGGCTCAACAGCCAGTCCTGAATCGGGGTATGGACCCCGACCAGATAGCGATGCATCACCGCCAGGAAGGTGATGAGGGTGGCGGTGGCCATCAGCGTGCCGATGAGCCACTCCTCCAGATGATCAAGCCATTTCATGGGCTGCTCCGCGTCGGGGAAGAGGGGATGAGCAAATGCTCAGGCCTCAGAGCTTGTTGGCATCGAAGCCGGTTTCCTTGTAGATCGCCTGCAAGGTCTCCGCACCGATGCGCGACTCCATCTGCTTGTGCACCGGGGCCATCGCCTTCTTCAGAGCCAGACGCTCGGCGGCGGTCGGGGTGTAGATCTCGGTCTTGCCGCTGGCCTTGACCTTGGCGATCGCCTCGTCGTTGAGGGCGCGGGCGCTGTCGTTGGCGACCTTGGTCGCTTCGCTCATCGCCTGATCGAGCGCCTTGTGCACATCGGCCGGCAGGCCGTCCCAGAACTTCTTGTTCACCACCACCGCGTAGCCCAGATAGCCGTGGTCGGTGATGCTGAGGTGCTTTTGCACTTCATGCATCTTCTGGGTGTAGAGGTTGGACGGCGGGTTCTCGGTGCCGTCGACCACGCCAGTCTGCAACGCCTGATAGACCTCTGAGAAGGCCATCACCTGCGGCACCACGCCGATCGAGCGCATCTGGGCGTCGAGCACCTTGGAGGACTGAATGCGCATCTTCAGGCCCTTGTAGTCCTCGACCTTATGCATCGGCTTGTTCGACGAGAAGGACTTGAAGCCGTTGTCCCAGAAGGCCAGACCGGTGATGCCCTTGGCCTCGAGCTTGGTCAGCAGCGATTTGCCCACTGCACCTTGGGTGACGCGATGCAATTCGGCGTAGTTGTCGAAGATGAAAGGCAGATCAAAAGCCTCGAATTCCTTGACGCCCAGCGGCGCGAACTTCGACAGCGACGGTGCCAGCATCTGCACCGAGCCGAGCTGCAGCGCCTCCATCTCTTCCTTGTCCTTGTAGAGCTGGCTGTTCGGGTAGACCTCGACCTTGACGCGGCCCTTGGTCAGCTCGCCCGCCCGCTTGGCAAAGAAGTCGGCCGCCTTGCCCTTGGGCGTATCGGCCGCCACCACGTGGCTGAACTTGATGACGATCGGGGCGTCGGCGGCATGGGCCGAACCCAGCATCGACATCAGGGCCGCAGCTCCGGCCAGGGTGGTCAACGCAGCACGGCGAGAAAAGGAAGTCAACATGGTCTGTCTCCTGAAAACGTGAACCCTTGGCGGTCCGAAGGAAGGATCGATGCAGTTCGCGCACGGTCTGACGCGAGTGGTCGCGATTGTGCAAAGTGCCTGGGGGCTCGGGTAGTTGTGGGTTTCCACATCGACACGGCCTTGATAATGCGGATCCGAGGACGCCAACCCATGATTTCCGGCCGCTCTACCCCCCCTATTTCCCGCTCTGGCAGGATGCCGCTGCGTCTGCTGGCGCTGATCGCGCTGACGGTCATCGCGCCCTTATTCGATCTGGCCGGGTGCAGCATCGACCCGATCGCTGAGGTACCGATGGCCGCCGGTGAAGTGACGCTCGGTCTGATCATGAGCCACTCCAGCCGCTTCTGGTCGGACAACTTCGACCGCGCGGCCGAGAAGATGTTCCGTCGCTCCACCCTGCTGATGGACGACCCGATCCGGCTGGTCAGCTACGCACCGCGCCCGCCCGCCCAGGGCCTGGAAGGCCGGGTGGTGATGCAGTTCGCCATCTCCCCCGAAGGCGTGCCGATCGAGCCCCGGCTGATCCGCGTCCAGGGCCCCACCCTGCAGCGCCCGCAATTAGGCATGGCCACCCTCGAAGCCGTGCAGCACTGGCGCTTCTCGGCCCCGGTCCGCGACGGCGAGCCGACGCGCTTTTGCTGCGTCCGTCTGGTGATGGACTACACCCCGAGTCCGTGACTCCCGCCGCTGACCGCTCATCGGGACCGCGACGGCTGCTGGCGGCGAGTTGGGCGTTGCCCTTTGCGCTGTCACTGCTATTCGTCCTGGCGGTGGCGGGCTGGCTCGAGTGGTCCGACCGCAGTGAAGCCGAGCAGGCACGACAGGTGCTGATCTCGGACGCCCTGTCGCTGGAGCGTCATATCACCGGCCACATCGACTCCGAACGGGAGCGGCTCGATGCGCTGGCTCGGCTGATCCAGCCTACGCTGACCCCGGAGACCGTCGCAGCCTTGCCCGCCGTCAATGCCGGCCTGCGCCGAGCCTGGATCAGCCTGACCTGGATCGATGCCGGCAACCGGGTCCGGCTGCATCTGCCCGAAACCGCGCCCCGCACCCTGGGCGACGACGCCCGCTCGGATCCGGGCCTGAGTATCCATTTGACGGCGCCGATTCCCGGAGCCCAGGGTCAGCCCGCCGGACGACTGATCGCCCGCTACTCACCTCTGGCCCTGCTGCGTGGCAGCGTGCCCTGGTGGCTGGCCCGGCAATATGAGGTGCGACTGGTCGATGGCAACGGTCAGGTCATCGCTGCCACCGGTGATCTGCAGGCTGATGCACACCACCTCACCCACCGCATCGATCTGGAACCCGCCCTGGAAGACACCTGGCTGGAGCTGGTCTCCCGCGCCACGCCCCGGCCCTGGTGGCGCACCCTGCCGCTGGCGCTGATGGGAGTCTTTCTGCTGCTGATCGGGCTGGCCACCTGGCAACTGCGCCGGCAAATGCACCAGGTATCCCGCGCCGAAGAGCGCTGGCGGACCGAGGCGGCCTGGCGTCAGGCGATGGAGGATTCGCTCACCGTCGGCCTGCGCGCCCGCGATCTGGAAGGCCGACTGATCTATGCCAACCGCAGTTTTGCCGAGATGGTCGGCTATCCGTTGGACGAACTGATGGGGCGGCTGCCTCCCATGCCCTACTGGGCGCCCGATCATCTGGAGGAGACCTTCTGGCGCCATCACCGCAATCTGGCCGGCCAGGCCCCGCGCGAAGGCTACGAGGCGCGCTGGCAGCGGCGCGATGGCCGAATGGTCGATGCGCTGGTCTTCGAGGCTCCACTGGTCGACGCCCACGGTCGCCACATCGGCTGGATGGCCTCGATCGTCAATCAGACCGAACGCAAGCGGCTGGAGGAGCTCGAGCGCCGACAGTTCGACGCCATGGCCCATCAGGCCCGGCTGACCACCCTGGGCGAGATCGCCTCGGCGCTGGCGCACGAACTCAATCAGCCCCTGACAGCGATCACCGGCTACAACGCCGGGGTGCTGCGCCTGCTGCGCCGACACGAACCGGCCATTGCGCCCGCCATCCTGGAGGCCCTGCAGCGCCTGGGCGAACAGGCCGCGCAGGCCGGCAAGGTGGTTCAGCGTATTCGCGAATTCCTCACCCGGCGGGGCCCGCAGCCTGAACCAGCGGATCTCTCCACCATCGCCCGCCATGCCGTTCGGCTGATCCAGCGCGATCTGCAACAGCAGCGCATCGACCTGGATTGGGCACTGCCCGAGGCCACGCCTGCGCCCGTGCTGGCCGACCCAGTGCTGATTGAGCAGGTGGTGATCAATCTGGTGCGCAATGCTGCCGATGAACTGACTCAGCACCGCGACCCCAGGCAGCGGCGAATCCGGCTATCGATTCAAACGGTCGGCGATTTCCAGCGTCTGATCGTCGAGGACAGCGGTCGAGGTCTGGGCGGCCGCACCATCGACACCCTGGCCGCCCCGTTCCACTCGACCAAGGCGGACGGCATGGGCATGGGTCTGGCGATCTGCCGCTCGATCATCGAAGCCCACCACGGCGCACTGGACTGTGGCGGCAGTGCCCTGGGCGGAGCCTGGCTGACCTTCACGCTGCCGCTGAGCCCTCCACACGACCCCAAATCCGCCCCCGGGCTGGAACCTGCTGATGAACCTGCCGACTGACGAGTCCGTTCGGCTGCACATCGTCGACGACGAGGCAGCCGTCCGCGATGCCCTGGCTTTCCTGTTTCTGTCACATGGACTGGAAGCCCGAACCTACCCGGATGGCAAAGCCTTTCTCGACGCCTGCGATCGCGGCCACCCACGAGGCTGCGTGTTGCTGGACGTGCGCATGGAGCCACTGTCCGGCCTTCAGGTCCACGACGAACTGGTTCGCCGCGGTGTCCCCTTGACCGTGATCTTCCTCAGTGGTCATGGCGACATTCCGATGGCCGTCGAGGCTCTGAAAAAGGGCGCCTTCGACTTCCTCGAAAAACCCTTCAGCGACGACTCACTGGTGCAGCGGGTGCGCCACGCGCTGGCAGTCGATGCCGCCCGACACGAGCAGGATGCCCTGGGCGCCGAGCGCCGTGCCCGACTGGGCAGCCTGAGTGAGCGCGAGCGCGAAGTGCTGCAGCGCATCGCCGCCGGAAAGCTCAACAAACAGATCGCCGATGAACTGGGGATTTCGATGCGAACCGTTGAGGTTCATCGCGCCAGGGTCTTTGCAAAATTAAGCGTGCGTTCAGCTGCGGAGGCCGCTACCCTTCTGGCCGAAGGCGGGAGGTCCTGAGCTTCAGCCCCAGGCGGCACCCCTCCTCAGTCCCCAATCGATCAAGGAGGTTTCCATGGAACAGACGCAGCAGGACAACTCGGCCCGCGACACCCGCTATTTCAGCGAACACATCGTCATCCGTCCTCTAGAGCTGGGAGCGCCCTTGCGGTGGCTGGCTCAGGGGTTCAGCGACTACCGCAAACACCCGCTGATCGGCATGTTCTACGGTGCCTGCTTCGTGCTGATGGCCCAGACCCTGCTCGAAGTCTTCCGCAACCAACCCGCCTACACCCTGGCCACCCTGGCCGGTCTACTGTTAATGGGACCGTTCATCTGGATGGGGCTCTACCAGGTCAGCCGTCGCATGGAGCAAGGCGCGCCGGTAACCTGGTTCGACTCGCTGACCGCGTGGCGGTCGCATCTGGGTCAGATGGGCATCTTCGGCTTCGTGTTGCTGGTGCTGGAACTGCTGTGGGGGCGCGCCTCGTTGGTGGTCTTCGCCGTCAGCTTCGACGGCATGCCCGACTTCAAGGGCTCGGTGATGGCGCTGTTCAACCCCGAGAACGTCGGCTTTATCGTCACCTACCTGGCCGTGGCATCGATCTTTGCCGGGCTGATCTTTTCAGTCAGTGTGATCAGCGTCCCGATGATGCTCGACCAGGAAGTCGATGCCATCACTGCCGGACTGACCAGCCTGCGTCTGGTGATCGAACAGCCCGGAGTGATGCTGTCCTGGGCCGCGACGATCACCGTCCTGACCCTGCTGGCGCTGCTGCCCAACCTGCTCGGCCTGATGGTGATCGGCCCGATCATCGGGCACGCCAGCTGGCACGCCTACCGTGACAGCATCGCCATCAAGCCCTGAGGTCAGCGGCAGAGCCCCACGCCCCGCTTAGATCACCAGTACCGTGCTGCCGGTGGTCTGGCGGGATTCCAGAGCACGATGCGCGTCGGCCACTTGCTCCAGGGCAAAACGCTGATCGATGCGGATCCTGACCGCACCGCTGCCGACCTGGGCGAACAGATCGTCAGCCATTTCCTGGGTCGATTCGCGCGTCGCCAGATGGTTGAACAGCGTCGGCCGGGTCACGTACAGCGATCCCTTCTGGCCCAGCACGCCTAACGAGAAGGCACTCACCGCCCCCGTGGTATTGCCATAACTGACCATCAGCCCGAACGGCGACAGGCAGTCAAGCGAACGGTCAAAGGTGTCCTTGCCGATCGAGTCATAGACCACCTTGACCCCCTTGCCGCCGGTGATCTCACGCACCCGAGCCGCAAAGTCCTCGGTCTGATAGTTGATGACATGGCTGGCGCCATGCTCGAGCGCAAGTTGGCACTTGGCGTCACTGCCGGCCGTGCCGATCAGGTTCAGGCCCATCGAGCGGGCCCACTGGCAGGCAATCAGCCCGACCCCGCCCGCTGCGGCATGGAACAGCACCGAATCCCCCGCCTGCAATCCGCCCTGAGGCAGAGTACGGCGCAGCAGATACTGCACGGTCAGCCCCTTGAGCATCATCGCCGCACCGGTCTCGAAGTCGATGCCATCCGGCAGCACGACGACATTGCGCGCCGGCATCACCCGAGCTTCGCAGTAGCTGCCGGGCGGCTGACTGGCGTAGGCCACCCGGTCACCGACCTGCAGATGCGTCACCCCCGCCCCCACCTCCTCGACGAACCCTGCACCCTCCATGCCGAGTTGCAGCGGCAACGGCAATGGGTACATGCCGACGCGCTGGTAGACATCGATGTAGTTCAGACCGACGGCCTGATGGCGGATGCGCACCTCGCCGGGGCCGGGTGAACCGACTTCGACATCGACGAGTTGCAGCACTTCGGGGCCGCCGTATTGCTGGATCCGGATCGCGCGGGGCATGACGTAGTCTCCTGGGCAGACAAGGTTTGAAGCGAGGGCGCAGCTTACGTCATCCCCCTAAATCCCCTGGCTCACCCCGTTACCATGCCCGACCATGCGCCTCTCCCCCCGACTGATCGTCTTGCTGACCCTCCCCCCGCTGTTCTGGGCGGGCAACGCCGTGGTCGGCCGCATGGCAGTGGGCAGCGTGCCACCGCTGTTGCTCAACGCCCTGCGCTGGGCGCTGGTCCTGCTGGTGCTGGCCATCCTGGGCCGTGCTGCCATTCGGGAGCGTTCGCAATGGCTTGATCTGCTGCGACGCTGGCGCTATCTGGCCCCGGTCGGGCTATTCGGCGTCGGCGCCTATAACGCGCTGCAATATCTCGCACTGACGACCTCGACCCCGATCAATGTCACGCTGATCGCTGCGAGCATGCCGGTGTGGATGCTGCTGATCGGCGCCCTCGGGTTCGGCGTGATGCCTCGTCGCCTGCAAGTGCTCGGCGCCATCCTGTCGATCTCCGGGGTTGCCGTGGTGCTGGGTCGGGGCGACTGGCAGGTGCTCAGTCAGATCCACTTCAATCGCGGTGATCTGTGGATGCTGCTGGCGGCAGCGAGCTGGTCGATCTACAGCTGGCTGTTGGTGCGCCCACCGCGCTCGATGCAGCAGGAGGCCCGGCCGCAGATCCGGCTTCCCGAAGGCGGCACTCGCCCCTGGAACTGGGCCGAATGGCTACTGGTGCAGACGATTTACGGGCTGATGTGGGCCAGCGGTGCTGCGCTGGTCGAACAGGGCCTGGGTGCAGTGCCCGTGCACTGGAGCCCCGGGGTGGTGGCCGCGCTGCTGTACATCGTGATCGGCCCGTCGGTGCTGGCCTACTGGTTCTGGGGTGAAGGCGTGGCGATGGCCGGACCGACCGTCGCCAGCTTTTTCAGCAACCTGACCCCGCTTTTTGCTGCCCTGCTGTCCACCGCCTTGCTCGGCGAGGCGCCACAGGGCTACCACGCCGTGGCCTTTGCCCTGATCGTGGCGGGCATCGTTGTGTCTGCCGTGCGGAGTTCAGGCCCGGCCGACCGTCGCTGATCAGCTCACCGTTCCCAACTGCGCCTTGGCTTCGGCCAGGATGACGTTGATCTCGGTCTTGAACATGCGCTCCAGCAGCGCGGGTTTGAAGCCGGTGATGCGGATCACGGTCTCCAGATAGTTCGACAGGAAGCTCTCGGAGATGATCGCCTGCACAGTCAGCGACAGACGCTCGACCGCAGCCATCGCTTCGGCAGCCTTCTCGGCGCTTCCCAGCGCCTCAGCGGTGAGGCGAGCGCGCAGGAAGCCGACCACCCAGTTCCACATGCCCATCATCATCGGGTTCTTGACGCCGACGCGGATGTGCACGATGCCGACCACCGCCTGCCAGACCCAGTACTTCTCGTCGAAGGGGCCGGCCAGCGTGCGCTGCCACCAGTGACGCAGGGTTTTCTCCCGCTCAGCGCGTGCACCGTGACCACCGATCAGAGCCAGCAGATTCGGGTTCGCCTCGACCGTGTCATAGAAACCCTTGACCAAGTCATCTTCCATGGCCAGGAGCGCCTTGGAATAACTCAGCAGCAATTCACCGTCCGCCTCGGTGAAACGCTGACTCTCCGGAATATCGCCGACGATCTTCTTGGTCAGCTCATAGACATTCAGACTGGAATTTTGACTCATGATGAATTACCAATTAACTTCAGGAAATTCGCTCGGAATACCGGCGGAATATCACGAACAAAGAAACCCGATCAGATGATCTTGCTGATGCTGTCGGCGGCGCGCTTGACGTCCAGGAAGATCA
>DALYHR010000046.1:0-11473 GCA_031970775.1 Burkholderiaceae bacterium
TGCGGGTCGGCATAGAGCGCGTCGATGCGCTGGGTGTTGAAGATCGAGACGCGGCGGCGCACGCCGTGAACCTCGTAGCCCTTTTCAAGCAGCAGGCGGGCCAGATAGGCGCCGTCCTGGCCGGTGACGCCGGTGATCAGGGCTTTCTTCATGGGGCAGTGTTCTTTCCGTTCATCGTCTTGTTCAAGGGCGCTGCAACTCAAGGTCGCACATCTCGGCAATCAGCGGCTCCAGCGACACCGTCGGCTGCCAGCCGAGGGCCTCGATTGTGCGTCGAAGATTGACCGGCATCTGATCGGGATCATCCGGCCGGTAGAAGGCGGCATCGACGCAGACGCGGATCGCTCCCGTGCGGGCACAGCGGGCGACCTCGTCGAGGCCCTCGCCTTCCCAGTGCAGCGGCAGGTCAAGCCGGTTGGCGGTGGCCGAGACAAAATCGCGCACGCTGTGCAGCCGACCGCTGGCCAGCAGGTATTCATCGGCTTCGGGCTGAGTCGCGATGCGCCACAGGCCGTCGACGATGTCGCGGGCATGTGACCAGTCGCGCAGCACGCCCAGCCGACCCAGCCGCAGCGGTGCTGGCTCGGGCATGCCCACCGTTAGCTCGCGGCGGATGCGCACCATCTCGCGCACGATCTTGGCGGTGACGAACTCAGGTCCGCGTAGCGGGCTTTCGTGGTTGAAGAGGATGGCGCTGCTGACTGGGGTAGCCAGGCTGCTGCGATAGACCCGGGCCATCAGATGGGCGAAGGCCTTGGCCGCACCGTAGGGGCTGCGGGCTGCCAGCGGGGTGTGTTCGTCGAGCGGGCGGTGCTCCTGTCCGTTCGCGCGCACCTCGAGAATTTCGGCCGACGAGGCCTGCAGCACCGGCAGCCCGCCCATCAGCCGGGCGGCCTCGAATAGTCGCACCGCGCCAAGGCCCACTGAATCGGCGGTCAGCAGCGGCTCGGCCAGGGAGCGCGCCACCGAGCTTTGCGCCGCCAGATGGACGATGCGGTCGATGCGGGTGGCCTGAAGCAACGGCACCAGCTCGGCCGCCGGGTCACTCACCCCATTGAGGTCAAGTTCGATCAGTTCGACCGCCTCGTCGACGCCGAGGTGGCGCAGCCGCCACCGCCGCGATGCGTCGTCCAGCCGTCGACCCAGGCCAATCACGCTGTGGCCGCGGTCGAGCAGGTGGCGGGCCAGATAGGCGCCGTCCTGACCGAGGATGCCGGTGATCAGCACCCGCTCGGGGCGCTGCGGCGCGACGGCCGAGGTCATCAGCGTCCGCCCAGTGTGGGGCCCAGTAACTGGCGATACAGCGCCAGATACTCGTCGGTGCAGCGATCCCACGAAAAGGTCTGGGCGTGGGCGCGCACCCGGGCGGCCGCCGCGTCGTCAAAGCCGAGCAGGGCCTGCTCGACCGTCTGGCGCATTGCCGCCGGGGCGAAATCGTTCCAGTAGATCGCCTGATCGCCGCCAACTTCGGGCAGGCTGGTCAGGTTGGAGAGAAACACCGGCCGGCCGAAGAACATCGCTTCCAGCGCCGGCAGGCCGAAGCCTTCGGTCAGCGAGGGGAACATGAAGGCCTCGCAGTTCGCCAGCAGCCAAGCCTTTTGTGCATCGTCGATGTCGAAATGGAACACCACGTTGCTGAGGTTGCGGCGCTGCGCTTCGGCCTGGAGCGCGCGGCCGTCGGCGCTGTCTCCGCCGGCCAGCACCAGCGTCTTGTCGGGCCAGCCGGCCATCATGTCCAGCAGGGTGCCGAGATTCTTAGACGGCGCCATGCGGCTGATATGGAAGAAAAAGCGCCCGGGCTCCAGCCCGGCCACGGCCGAGCGTGGCTGGGCGCTGAAGTCGCGCGAGGCCAGGTGGATCACATGCACCGGCCGCCGGCTGGGCAGATGCTTTTCGATGTCGCCCTTGACGAAGTGGCTGATCGTGACGACTGCGTCCGAGCGGGCGACCTGCGCATCGACACGCCGCAGGTATTTGCGAATCTTGGTGCCGGAGCGGAAGTACAGAAAGTTCAGATCCATCACGCCCTGCAGCACGGCAGCTGTACCCAGCGGTGCGCGGAAGGGGTTGAACTGATGCAGCGAATGCCACAAGTCAAAGCGCTGCCCGCGCAGATGGGCCCAGCGCTGCAGGGTCGAAGTGCCCAGATAGCGCACGGTGTGGCCGAAATGGCCGTGCAGCCGCTCGGGCAGGTGAAAGCACAACTCCAGGCCCTCGCGCTCGCGAAGCTCAGGCGCGCGCTCAGCCAGACGCTGGCCGAGTTGCTGCGAGACCTCGCCCAGCCCGTCGTGGAAGGTGCGCAACTGGCCGAAGCTGATGCCGATGCGGCGAAGTCGCTGATCCGGGCGATTCATGTCGAACTGTTCGTGCTGGGTCGTGAAAGAAGACCGGCATTATCACGGCCCGACCTTGCGGCTGCCTACAATGGCGGCCCCGTCGATCTGCTGAAGTTTGCGTGTCATGTCCGAGTCGTCGTCTCATTCGTTCCCCCCGTCCCTGCGTCGCGGCGGAATCAGCCGCCGGCAGGCTCTTGCCCTGACAGCGACGGCCTCGGTGTGGCCCGCTGTGTCGCAGGCCGAGGAGTTCCGCGTTGAAATCTCCGGCGTCGGTGAAACGCAGGTGCCGATCGCACTGCCGCGCTTCCGCAACGAGGAGGTCGCTCCGGTGACGATTCCGGCGGTGGTGCGGGCCGATCTGGTGCGCTCCGGGTTGTTCCGCATTACCGATACCGGCACCACCACCTTCGACGACGCCACGCGGCCGGTTTTCAACGACTGGCGCGCCAAAGCCACCGATGCACTGCTGGGCGGCTCGGTCTCCCGGCTGGCCGATGGCCGCTTTGATGTGCGCTATCGGCTCTGGGACATCGTGCGCAGCACCGAGATCGCTGGCCAATCGATGGCGGTGGGGCGCGATGACCTGCGGCAGGCTGCGCATCGCATCGCTGACGACATTTTCCGGCGTCTGACCGGCGAGTACGGGGTGTTTTCGACTCGCATCGCCTACGTAGCCAAGGCAGGTTCGCAGTATTCGCTCTATATCGCCGACGCCGATGGCGAAGGCGCGCAGGTAGCGGTATCCAGCGTCGAGCCGATCATCTCGCCGTCCTGGTCGCCGGACGGTCGCGAGATCGCCTATGTGTCGTTCGAGTCGCGTAAGGCGGTGGTCTGGAGTCAGGACATCGCCACCGGCAAGCGCCGCCAGATGGCCAACTACCGCGGCTCCAACAGCGCACCGGCCTGGTCGCCGGACGGACGGCAGATGGCGGTAACGCTGTCGCGCGACGGGCTGTCGCAGATCTATCTGATCGGCCGCAATGGTGGCGAAGTGCAGCGTCTGACTCAGTCCGGCGGCATCGATACCGAAGCCTGCTGGGCGCCGGATGGCAAGAGCCTGTATTTCGTCAGCGATCGCGGCGGCAGCCCGCAGATCTATCGCCAGACCATCAGCGGTGGCGCGGTCGAGCGCATCACTTTCGAAGGCAACTACAACATCAGCCCGGATGCCAGCCCGGACGGACGCTATCTGGCGTTCATCAATCGGCAGGGCAACGTCTTCAAGCTGATGCTGCTGGACTTCAATACCGGTGCCATTACGCCCCTGACCGAGACCGTGGACGACGAAAGCCCGAGCTTTGCGCCCAACAGCCGCATGATCATGTATGCCACCCGCGTCGGCGGCCGAGAAGTGTTGATGACCACGTCTCTGGATGGACGGATCAAGTCTCGCCTCGGTGCCTCACAGGCCGATGTGCGTGAACCCGTCTGGGGTCCTTCTCCCAAATAAGCCCCGAATAAGCCTGAATGACGCTGGCCTCGCGCCAGCAGGAGTACGCCGCATGAAGCGTTTGATCCCATTGCTGGCCCTGACCGGCGTGTTCCTGAGCCTGGGGCCGGGGCTCGCCGGGTGTGCCTCGAATCAACGGCTGGAGCCGCCTGCACCGGTTGAAGACCGCATGGCTGCCGGCCGCAAGCCTAGTCCGGGTGCCAGTGCGTTTCCTGACCCAACTGCAGGGGGTGCGCAGACCATGGGCATCAACGACCCCTCCAGGATGACTCAGCTCGGCGGGGCCGGTGCGGCCGGCGCCGGCGGTCTCGGCCCGAACGGGATGGTGGCGGCCTCGGGCAACACGATCTACTTCTCCGTCGACAGTTTTGCAGTCACCGATGAATACCGTGCGCTGGTCGAGCGCCATGCCGTGCAGATCAAGGCAGACCGCCGTCGTCACCTGATGGTCGAGGGACATACCGACGAGCAGGGCGGCCGCGAATACAACCTGGCGCTGGGCGACAAGCGGGCTCAGGCCGTGATTCGGGAACTCAAACTGCTGGGCGTGCCGGCCTCGCAGCTCGAAGCGATTAGCTATGGCAAGGAACGCCCCGCAGTGGCGGGACATAACGAGGCCGCCTGGGCCAAGAATCGTCGCGTCGAACTCAAGGAGCAATGATCATGCTGCAGCGCCTCACTTCGAAGTTCTCCCTGCGTCCTGTTGGGCTGGCCCTGGTGGCTTTGTCGATCGGGTCTGGCGCCACGGCGGGTGTGTTCGATGACGACGAGGCGCGCAAGGCCATCACGCAGCTGCGCACCCAGGTGCAGCAGGGGCAGGCCGAGGACAAGACCCGCATGGATCAGCTCGCCGAGCAACTGGCTCAGCTGCTGACCCAGCAGACCGAGCAGACCAATCAGCTTCGGCGCAGCCTGCTCGATCTCAACAGTCAGATCGAGCAGCTCAAGGCCGATCTGGCCAAGGCGCGCGGGCAGGACGAACTGACGCAGCAGTCGATCCGGTCGGTGGCCAAGGATCTTGCCGAGCATCAGCGCCGGCAGCTCGATCTGAACAATCAGGTCGAAGAGCGTCTGCGCAAGCTCGAACCACAGAAGGTGTCGCTCGAAGGGCGCGATGTGACCGTCAGCGTCGAGGAGCGTCGCGCCTACGACGATGCCCTGGCCACCTTGCGCAGCACCGATTTCGCCGCGGCAGCCACACAACTGGCCGCCTTCCAGAAACGGTTTGTCGGCAGCGCCTACAGCGGCCACGTGCAGTACTGGCTGGGCAATGCTCTGTATGGCAAGGGCGACGTGAAGGAGGCTGCCGAGGCCTATCGGGCGCTGGTGGTCGGTGCGCCCGATCATCCGCGCACCCCGGACGCCCTGCTGCAGCTGTCGACCTGTCAGTCTGAGCTGAAGGATCGTCGCGGCGCGCGCAAGTCGTTGGAAGACCTGGTTCGGCTTCATCCGAATTCCGAGGCTGCCTCGTCTGCCCGCGAGCGGCTGGCAGCCACGGCGAAGTGATCAGCCCCGACACGCAGCGATCGGTAAGGTGAAGCCGACATGATGGATCTGTCGATTGCGGCGCGTACCGAAGCGGTGCTCGGTGCTGTGCTGCTGATCTCTGTGCTGTTTGGTGCGATCGGGCGAGCCAGCCATTTCTGCACGCTGGGTGCATTGGGGGACTGGGTTCACTTTGGTGACACGGCGCGGCTGCGCATGTGGGCCCTGGCCGTCGGGGTCGGCGTGCTGGGTTTTCACACACTGGTTGCGTTAGGGCTGGTTCAGTCGGACTGGACGATCTACGGGACTTCGCTCTGGCTGTGGGGATCGGCTCTGATCGGGGGCGCCCTTTTTGGCGTGGGCATGGTGCTGAGTTCGGGCTGCCCGAGCAAGACGTTAATCCGGCTGGGCGGCGGCAATCTGAAGTCGGTTGTCGTGCTGCTGGTGATGGGCCTGGCCGCCTGGATGACGATGCGCGGGCTGACGGCCGTCTGGCGCGTTGCGTCGGTTGATCGGCTGGCGCTGGAGCTGCCGGTGTCGCAGACCTTGTCCGAGTTGCTGGTCTGGTGGACGGGCCTGGGTCGCACCACCTTGGCCGCATGGGTCGGCGTGGTGGCTGGAGGAGGCCTGGTCACCTGGGCGGTTTCCACCCCGGAGGGGCGCACACGCGAGGTGTTGCTTGGCGGCCTCGGCATGGGTGCGCTGGTCGTCCTGGTCTGGTGGGTGACGGGAGTATTCGGCCATATCGCCGAGCATCCCGAGACCTTGCAGGAAGACTTTCTGGGTAGCGCCAATCATCGTATGGAAGGCCTCTCGCTGGTGTCCCCGCTGGCGCTGGGGCTGGAATGGCTGATCTTCTACAGCGATCAGAGCCGAACGCTGTCGCTTGGTGTGGTTGCTCTGATCGGCATTCCGGTTGGGGCGGCCTTGCATGCCATCCTTACCCGCAGTGTCTGCTGGGAAGGCTTTCACGATGTGCCGGATCTGCGCCGTCACTTGATCGGTGCGGCGTTGATGGGGGTTGGCGGTGTGACGGCGATGGGTTGTTCGATCGGTCAGGGGCTGACCGGGCTGTCGACACTGGGCCTGACCAGCCTGACGGCCGTGTTTGGCATCGTGGTCGGCGCCGTGCCGACGCTGCGTTATCTGGCCTGGCGGGTCGAGCAGGATGCACTGGCTCTGGAAGGGGCGAATTGAGATGACGGGCCCCGACTGGCAGGACAGCGAGGTGGATTTCGAGCGGCGCTTTGGTGGGTTGCGTCGACTCTGGGGCGAGTCGGCCTACTTGCGCGTGCGAGCCGCACGGGTCGCCGTGATCGGTGTCGGTGGGGTGGGCTCCTGGGCTGCCGAGGCGCTGGTGCGCTGCGGGATCTCAGAATTGACGCTGATCGACTTCGATCAGATCGCCGAGTCCAACATCAACCGGCAGGTGCAGGCGCTGGGCAGTACGGTCGGTGCTGCCAAGGTCGACGTCTTGCGTGCCCGTTGTCTGGATATTCATCCGGGTTGTGTAATTCGGGCTGTCGAGGAATTCGCGACCCCGGAAAACTGGCCGTCCCTGTTGCCCGCCCCAGTGGATGTGGTCATCGACGCCTGTGATCAGTCCCGCACCAAACGGGCATTGGCGGCCTGGGCGATTGAATCAGCTTCGCCCTTGGTGATCGCCGGGGCGGCCGGTGGGAAATCGCTGCCGCAGGCGGTCGAGGTGGCCGATCTGGCTGAAGTGACTCACGATCCGTTGCTGGCCGGCCTGCGCCAGCAGATGCGCCGCCTGATTCGGGAGCGCGGCCTGCGCGTGACGCCGAATCGGTTCGGCCTGCGCTGTGTGTTTTCCCGTGAGGCAGTGGTGCCTTCTCAGGAGCAGGCCTGTGCTACGGAGGGCGATGGGACGCTGAATTGCAGCGGCTATGGCTCGAGCGTGATGGTGACCGCCGCTTTTGGCATGGCCGCCGCCGCCGAAGCACTGCGTTGGCTGCGCCAGAAACAAAATTAGGCGAAACCTGTTGCAAACTCAGAAAACCTGCCTATAATCACATTCTCTACTAAGCGGCGGGTTGTTAGCTCAGTTGGTAGAGCAGCGGACTTTTAATCCGTTGGTCGTGGGTTCGAGTCCCGCACAACCCACCAAGTCAACAAATAAATTCAAAAAATTGTTGACAACTTCGGAAAAGTTAGAATACAATCTAAATCTTCCAACGAACAAGGGGCTCTTAGCTCAGTTGGTAGAGCAGCGGACTCTTAATCCGTTGGTCGAGTGTTCGAGTCACTCAGGGCCCACCAACAAAAGGATCTGACGGATTTCCGTCAGATCCTTTTTTGTTTTCAGATCCGGAGATTCGTGATGACCGACAACCCCTACGGACTCGCTGCCCTCTGGGCGGGTTCAGATCTGGTCGCCAAGCTGGTTTTGCTGATTCTGGCCGTCATGTCGATGGGCAGTTGGTACATCCTGATCCTCAAGGTGATCGAGCAATCCCGAATGCTCAGGCAGGCCAAGTCTGTCGCCTCATCGTTCTGGGGAGCTTCGTCGATTCAGGACGCTGCGACAGCGCTGGAAGCGAGTTCTCCGTACCGTTTTGTCGCGGAGGCAGCGCTGGATGCCACCGGCCGCCATCAAGGCCTGCTCGGCCAGATCGCGCTCAACGACTGGATCACCATGTCGATCAGCCGCGCCATCGAGCGGGTCTCGGCCCGTTTGCAAAACGGTCTGGCCTTTTTGGCCACGGTCGGCTCGACTGCTCCCTTCGTCGGATTGTTTGGCACGGTCTGGGGGATCTATCACGCACTGACGGCGATCGGAGTGGCCGGTCAGGCCTCGATCGACAAGGTGGCAGGGCCGGTGGGTGAAGCGCTGATCATGACGGCAATCGGCTTGGCCGTCGCGGTGCCTGCCGTGCTGGGCTACAACTGGATGGTGCGGAGAAACCGCGTGATCATGGACGATATACGCTCGTTCGGCGCTGATCTGCACGCCGTGCTGCTGGCGCAGTCTGCCGCCAGCCGGATCTGAAGCGCGATGAAGCCGTCACCCTTTGCCGCGCCGGCCGAGGAGGATGGGATCCTCGCCACCATCAACACCACGCCGCTGGTCGACGTGATGCTGGTGTTGCTGATCATCTTCCTGATCACCATCCCGGTGGTGAATACCTCGGTCGCGGTCGAGTTGCCCAAACAGCGCCATGAACCGCGCGAGAGCCGGCCGGAAAACATCCTGATTTCAGTCGACCCGAACGGGCGGATCTTCTGGTTCGATACCCCGGTCGAATCGCGCGGGCGTTTGTCGGAACTGTTGGCCGAAGTCGCCAAGCGCAAACCGCAGCCCGAAGTGCAGATTCGCGGTGACCGCAGCGCCCGCTACAGCGGCATCGGCACGGTGGTAGCGACATGTCAGCAGGCGGGTATCCGCCATGTCGCCTTTGTCACCGAACCGCCGGCGCGCGACTAAACCCGATTCAACCCAAGGCAGAGGACGCACCCCCATGGCGATGCAGATCGGTCCGGACGGCGGCAACGGCTCCGGGGATCCCGAGCCGATGATGGAGATCAACACCACGCCGCTGATCGACGTGATGCTGGTGTTGCTGGTGATGCTGATCATCACGATTCCGATCCAGCTTCACGCGGTGAAGATGGAGACACCCAAACCGGTTCCGTCGACCGTCAAGCCTCCCGAGGCCATCCGCATCGAGATTGGCGCCGATGACCGCATTCGCTGGCAGGGCCTGCCGGTCGCGGATGACGCCGAGTTGATGAGCCTGCTCGATGCTGCCAAGGTCGACGCCGACAAGGCACTGGCGTCGGCGCCTGCATTGCCGGCTCCGACGCTGCAGATCCAACCGGATCCGTCCAGCCATTACGACACCTTCGTGCGGGTGATGATCGCCGCGCGGCAGCGTGGCCTGGACCGCCTGGCGGTGGTGAACGCGCCATGAAGTCCTTCACGCCCCCGAATCGCTCGACCTTCGACCAGCCCGATACCGGCTCGCGGCGCACGGTCGGTCTGAGCCTGGTGATCGGGCTGCACGGACTGTTGCTGTGGGCGGTGCTTTCCGGCACGGCCACCGAGGTGGTCAAGCAGCTTCAGTTGCCGATCGAAGTGGCGATCGTCGACCTGGCCCCCCCCCCGGCCCCGAAGTCGCCGGCGCCGCCACCGCGTCCCGCAGAGCCGTCACCCCCGCCGCCGCCGCAGACTCCCCCTCCGGTGCCGCAGACTCCGCCGCCTGCGCCGATCGAACCGGCACCGACTGCGCCGGTTATTCCCGCGCCGCCTCCGGCCCCAGCGCCGGTGGCCGAACCCGTCCGACCCACACCCTCACCGGTCGCGGCGCCGGCCGCACCGGCTGCTCCGGCCCGGGCCGAAATCAGTCTGGTCTGCCCCAATCACGTCGGCGTGCTGCGCGATGCCTTGTCGGGTTGGTATGACCGCATCGGTGTCACCGGCGTGGTCAAGGTGATGATCCGCGTGCGGGGCGACCGCATCGTCGACGTGACCCCGGTGTCGGGGCCGCGTGAGTACTGGCGACCCGTGCAGAACGCTGTCAAGCGTCTGCGCTGCGGCATCGAGGGCGCCGACGAAGTGCTGGTGCCGCTCGAGGTCGCCTTCCGCGAGGGCTGAGGAGCTTATTAGCTGCGGTCGCTGACGCCGGCCGACTCGAAGCTGGCCATCTCGGCCAGGATGCGGCAGCTTGATTCCAGCAGCGGCCAGGCCAGCGCCGCCCCCGAGCCTTCGCCCAGACGCAGGCCGAGCGACAGCAGCGGCTCGGCTTCCAGGCGGGCCAGCATCAGCTTGTGGCCGGATTCATCCGACTGATGCGCGAAGACACATCGCTGCAGCACAGCCGGTGCCAGCCGCGAGGCCACCAGCACAGCGGCCGAGACGATGAAGCCATCGACGACGATGACGCGCCGCTGCGCCGCCGCTTCCAGAATGGCGCCGACCATCATGGCGATCTCGAAACCGCCGAAGGCGGCCAGCGCTTCCAGCGGCGTTTTGGCTTGCGGGTGTCGAGCCAGCACGGCGCGCAGCGTCTCGGTCTTGCGCACCAGCGCCGGACCGTCGACGCCGGTGCCCCGGCCGGTGCAGCGGTCGATCGCCTCGCCCGTCAGACGCGCCATCAGCAGTGCGGCGGCCGAAGTGTTGCCGATGCCCATCTCACCGAGCAGCAGCGTGTTGCCTGGCAGGCCGCGCACCACCTCTGCACCTTGAGCCAGTGCCAACGCGCATTGCTCTGGGCTCATCGCCGGGCCAGCCATCGCATCGGCGGTGCCGGGGGCGATCTTGCGGATCTGCAGGCCGGCGCGCGGCGCGAAGTCGTGTTTGACTCCCGCATCGACCACCGTGAGACTCAGACCATGCTGGCGCGCCAGCACGCTGACCGCCGCGCCACCAGCGAGGAAGTTCTCGACCATCTGCCAGGTCACGTCGCTCGGGTAGGCCGAGACGCCGCGCGCCGCCAGGCCGTGATCGCCGGCGAAGACCACCATCTGCGGCAACTCCAGACGCGGGGTTTCGCTGCCCTGGATCAGCGCCAGCCGCAGCGCCAGGCTCTCCAACCGGCCGAGCGAGCCAAGCGGCTTGGTCTTGCGATCGAGCTTGTGCTGCACGCGCGCGGCGAGATCGGCGTCAAACAGATCGGAGACTTGAGGCAGGGTGTTGGAGCTCATGGTGTGACGGGAGAAATTCAACGGGATTGAGGCGGCGCCAGCAGCGCGTCGAGCGCGCCGGGTTCGAAATGCTGTTCAACGTAGTCAGCCAGGCCGTCGAAGACGGCATCGAGGGTGCGGCAGTCGTCGCCGAAAAGGGCTTGCAGCACGGCCGGCGACTCGAACAGGCCGTGGGCGTAGACGCCCAGCACGCGGCCCTGCCGCCAGCCGATCGGCTCGCCGTCAGCGTTGCGCAGCGCCACCGTGGCGGCCGGCAGCGCGGCGTGCTGCACGGTGCGGCCGTGGCGGATCTCGTAGCCGCTGGCCTCAATGCCAGACAGCACGTGCCATGGCCCGGCGGCAGCGTCATCCAGCTCAGGCGCGAAGCGGGCCAACGCCGGGCGCAGCAGCTTCTCGGGGGCGAAGCAGGTCACCAGCGGCAGCAGGCCCAGGCCTGCGCAGTTGCTGTCGAAGGCACCAACACCGCCCGAGCCGCCTTCAACCCCGTCCGGGTCGACCAGCGCCTCGCCGAGCATCTGCAAGCCGCCGCAGATGCCCA